>CAMUFJ010000008.1 GCA_947088135.1 uncultured Clostridia bacterium | reverse complement strand
GCGATCCGCGCTTTGGGCGGTGACGATACGGTCAATTCCGTTCATATCTACGCACAGGATTTCGACAGCAAGGAAGCGCTTTTGAACTACCTCGACGATTGGAACGCTTGGTGTACGTCGGGAAGCGGAAGTTATAACGGCATTGCGCTTACGGATGCAGACAAAATCACATATTCGGATACCGTGGGGCTTCTCATGGGCATGATGCAGACCATGCTCGACGTCATCACCATCGTGCTCGTTGCGTTTACGGCAATTTCGCTTGTCGTTTCCTCGGTGATGATCGGCATTATCACCTACGTGTCGGTCGTGGAGCGGGTCAAGGAAATCGGCGTGCTGCGCTCGCTCGGCGCGCGGAAACAGGATATCCGCAACTTGTTCAATGCGGAAACCTTCATTATCGGGCTTGCCGCAGGTTTGATCGGCATTATCGTCACTTACCTATTGTCGATCGGCATCAACGCCATTATCGTATCCCTGGCGGGAATTGCGGGTATTGCGGCTCTGCCGCCCCTCACGGCGTTTATCATGGTGTGCGTGAGCGTATGCTTAACGCTCGTCTCGGGGCTGATTCCCGCGCAGGCAGCCGCAAAGAAAGACCCCGTAATTGCGTTACGAACCGAATAAGAACGGTCAAAAAGGGCATACTTATCTTAGGATAAAATTTTGCGAGGTGGGTATGGCGAAGAAGAAAAAAGTACGCAAACTCTCGGATGCGGAATACGAAGCCTATCTGAGGGACTTAGCGCAAAAGTAACGAAAAAATCGGAGTTTTCTCCGATTTTTTTTGTGCGTTTTTTTCCGCGTTATCACGGCGGTACGCGGACGGCAAAACTCCCCAAAATGCGACAAATCGTTACAAAATAAAGCGATTTTTTTATGTTATCATAACAAAAAACCTGCGCGGAGGCGGGGCATGGCAAGAAAAATCGTAATCACTTCGGGAAAGGGGGGCGTCGGAAAGACGACGGTATGCTGCAATCTCGCCGTTCAGTTGGCGAAAAGCGGTTACCGCGTCATCGTCTGCGACCTCGATTTCGGATTGAACAACGTAGACGTCGTGTTCCAAACGGAACGGCTTTCTTCCTATGATGTGCTCGACGCCGTGGAAGGCAGATGCCGTCCCAAACAGGCGCTCGTGCGTCATCCGCGCTATCCAACGCTTTATTGTCTGGCGAGCAACCGCGTTGCCGAACGCTACGTTTCCCCGCAGGCGATCCGCCTGGTGCTCGACGCACTCGCCCCGCAGTTCGATTACGTTCTGATCGATTCCCCCGCGGGGATCGACGAGGGCTTTCACCGCGCCGCGTCCTGCGCGGAGGAGGCGCTTCTCGTCACCACGCCGCACATCTCCGCCATGCGCGATGCAGACCGTGTGGCGGGCATTTTAAAGAGTTACCGCTTTCAAAGCGTGGGGCTCGTCGTCAATCTCGTACGCAAAGATCTTGCGCGGAAGGGGGAAATTCTTTCCCCGCACGACATTGCCGATACGCTTAGGCTTCCGCTCGTCGCCGTTGTGCCGGAAGAGGATAAATTTTTTTTGGATAACGTCGTAGAGCGTTCGCGCGCGTTTCGTTTGCTTGCGGGCTTCTATGCGGGTGGAAAAGGGAAACTGTTCGGAGGGAGAAGAAGATGAAGCTAACGGAAACGAAGGAGCGGCTTGCGAGTATGCTCGCGGAAAACCGCGACGACATGAACGCCGCCACCAAGGAAGCGGCATACAAGGAGTTTTCGCGGGTTGCGAAAGAGTATTTCGAAACGGACGGAGAGCTCGGTTTTCAAATCGCCCACGCGGGAAGCGGGTACAAGATAACGGTAAACTTCCGCGCGCTTCGCGTCAAAAACTTTACAACGCTGAAATGACCGCATGAAAACAAAAAAGGCATTGCAATCTCGCAGTGCCTTTCTTTTTTATCTCATTTTTTCTTGTCCGTTTTCGGGGGCTTTTCTTCTCCCGCAATACTGAATTCGATTTTTTCGTTACGCGCGAGGAGTGCTTTCATAAAATCGTCGTACCAAGCGTCGCGAACGGAAACAACGATAAATTTGGTTTTAAAATCGTCAAAGTAGACGGTGAGCTTGTTGCTCGGGCGCATCAGGCACACGGAATAGATTTTCTTGATTTGGTAACGCGAGCGCACGATCCCGAATTGCGTGATAAGTTCTTTCTCTGTAACCACGTATTGGGAGCGGATGAGCATTGCCGCGATGAGTACCGCTAAAAATCCGCTTGCGAGATAGAGAAGAATAAATTTCATCCATTCGTACACGGAGGAAAGATCTCCCGCTTCGATAAAGCCGACGAGTTGCCAGGTGTTGATGGCAAACCCCGCCGCGCTCAGCAAAAGTCCCACGCAGAAAATCGCGATAAAGGGTGCGGAGAAGCGGTATTTGAATGTTTCGTTGGGAAGATTTACGTTTCCTGTTTCCATAATTTCATTATAGCGCAAACGCGCACAAAAATCAATCATTTGCGAAAATTTTCATGACTTCCGTATCAGTTTACTTGAAAATTTTGACGAAATCTTATATAATGTAAGAAAAACATTTCGGCGGAGAGGATATATGGTCAAACTCATCAAATCGGGCGTCTATTACATGGAAGACCGCATAGTAAAGGAGTCGCAGGCGTTCATGACGTCGGACAAGAAAGAAAAGGCGGTTAAAAACACGCTTTCCTATGCGATCATCAAGATGCATGACGCGGGCGACGGCGTGAATTTGAAGCTTCGCTTCGACGCGCTCGCTTCGCACGATATTACGTACGTCGGCATTATCCAAAACGCTAAGGCGAGCGGGCTGAAAGAATTTCCCGTTCCCTATACGCTCACCAACTGCCACAATTCTCTCTGCGCGGTCGGGGGCACGATCAACGAGGACGACCACGTGTTCGGGTTGTCTGCGGCGAAGAAATACGGCGGCGACTACGTGCCTTCGCACCTTGCCGTCATTCACCAATATATGCGCGAATGCGCCGCTTCCTGCGGCTCCATGATTTTGGGCTCCGATTCGCACACCCGTTACGGCGCGCTCGGCTGTATGGCGGTGGGCGAGGGCGGGCCTGAGCTCGTCAAACAGCTTTTAAAACAGACCTACGACGTGCGCCGTCCCGAGGTGGTTGCGGTGTTCCTCCGCGGTAAGCCGAGAAAGGGGGTAGGGCCGCAGGACGTCGCGCTCTCGCTCATTCGCGCTACTTTCCAAAGCGGTTTCTTGAAAAATAAAATTTTGGAGTTTTTCGGTCCCGGCGTCGCAAATCTTTCCGTGGATTTCCGCAACGGCATCGACGTCATGACGACGGAAACGACCTGCCTTTCCACTGTGTGGGAAACGGACGATAAGACGAAAGAGTATTTCGAGGAGCACGGCAGAGGAAACGCTTACCGCAAAATGACGGTCGCCCAACCCGCCTATTACGACGGGGGAATCGTCATCGACCTTTCCCGTATCGAACCTATGATCGCGCTTCCCTTCCATCCGTCCAACGCCTATACCATTCGGGAGTTTCTACAACGCCCCGAAGAGCTTTTGCAAAAAGCGGAGGAGCAGGGCAGAAAGATTTTGGGGAACGATTCTTTTACGCTCACGACGAAGGTCAAAGACGGCAAGGTTTACGTCGATCAGGGCGTGATTGCAGGTTGTGCGGGCGGTACTTACGAAAATATTGCGGAGGCGGCGGAGATATTAAAGGATAAGAGCGTGGGCGCGGGGGAGTTTTCGCTCAACGTGTATCCCTCTTCCCAACCCGTCTATAAATGCCTTGCCGACAACGGTTATGCGGGTATGCTCATGAGTGCGGGCGCAATCGTGAAAACTGCGTTCTGCGGTCCGTGCTTCGGCGCGGGGGATACGCCCGCAACGGGCGCGCTTTCCATTCGCCACACGACGCGCAACTTTGAGAACCGCGAGGGAAGTAAGCCCGCGCAGGGTCAGCTCTCCGCAGTCGCGCTCATGGACGCGCGTTCGATCGCGGCGACGGCGGCAAACGGGGGCGTGCTCACTTCCGCGTTGGATTTGGAGTACAACAGACGCATCAAAAAATATAAGTTCGACGGAAAGATTTACGAAAACCGCGTCTATCACGGCGCAGGAAAGCCCCAAAAGGGCGAGGAGCTCGTTTGCGGGCCCAATATTGCCGATTGGCCCGATCAGATCCCGCTCGGCAAAAACTTGCTCATGCGGGTCGTTTCCGTTCTCAAAGACAGCGTTACGACGACGGACGAGCTGATTCCCTCGGGCGAAACGTCTTCTTATCGCTCCAACCCCGAAAAGCTTGCAACCTTTACGCTTTCCCGTAAAGATCCTGCCTACGTGGAGCGCGCGAAGGCGGTTTTGGAATACGAAAGGACGCGCAGAAGCGACGGGTCGATCCCGCAAGCGGTACTCAAAGATCTCGGCGGTTTTATCCCGCCCGAAGGGACGGTTTTGGGAAGCGTCGTCGTTTCCAACAAGCCGGGGGACGGGTCGGCGCGCGAGCAAGCCGCTTCCTGTCAGCGCGTGTTGGGCGGAATTGCGAATATCTGCAAGGAGTACGCCACCAAGCGTTACCGCTCTAATCTCATCAACTGGGGCATGATCCCGTTCCTCAGCGATAAGATCGATTTCAAAGTAGGCGACTACCTTTACGTCGAGGATATCGAGGGCTTTATCAAGCGCGGGGACGAACGCGTCGTCGTTAAAGTGTTCTCCAAAGGCAAAACGCGTGACGTGATTTTATCCGTAAACGAATTCACGGAGGACGAACGCGCCGTGCTTTTGGACGGATGCCTGATTAACTTCAACCGTAAAAAGAGGTGATTGCGTGCCGTTTTCTGCGTTTAAACGGCTTGTGTTGCGGTTTTTTGCGGATTTTTGTGTAGACTGTTCCCAAAGCGTTTATATATAATCATAAGGAGATTCACATGAACGGTTTATTTTTACTTTCTCAGGGTGGAATTATCGGAATCAGTGTGGCGGCCGGCGTCGTCGTATTGCTTGCTATCATTCTGATCGTATGGTACATATCTACCTATAACAAGCTCCAAGCGCTCAAAAACCGCGCGGAGGAGGGCTGGTCTACCATCGACGTCCAGCTCAAAAAACGGTATGATCTCGTTCCCAACCTTGTTGAAACGGTGAAGGGCTATGCGGCGCACGAGAGCAAGACCTTGGAAGCCGTTATCGCGGCGCGCAACGCGGCAATGACTGCAACGGGCGACGGAAAAATGGCGGCGGAAAACGCGCTCACGGGCACGTTGAAATCGCTGTTTGCCTTGCAGGAAAACTATCCGCAGTTGAAGGCGAATACCAACTTCATGGATTTGCAGAGCCAACTCAAATCCATCGAAACGGAAATCGCTTCCGCGCGCAAATACTACAACGGCACGGTGAAAGAACTCAATACGAAGATCGATATGTTCTTTGCGGGCATTGTAGCGCGCAAAATGCGTTTGGAAAAGCGTAAGTACTTCGAACTCGATTCGGAGGAAGAGCGCAAGAACGTCAGCGTTAAATTCTAAAATCAATCGGAGAAATATGAAAAGGATTTTGAGTGGAAAGGGGATATTTGCGGCGTTTGCCGTACTTCTCCTCGCGCTCGTAACGTGGGCGGGGTTTACCCCGCCCGTTTCCGTTTCCGCACAAGAAGGGCGGAGAGCGGAAAGTGCGGCGCCTCTTGCTGTATACGGTACATACGTTTACGATCGGTACGACATCGATATAATAGTTAATTCCGACGGCACGGCGGACGTGACCGAGCGTATCGAAGCGGATCTGCATAATCTTCACGGAATCATTCGCGACTTTGCTTTGGGCGACGGCGTAAGCTATCGGAATATCACCTCTACGTGCGATAACGCCGACTATTCTCCATACGTCGAATCGGGCTCTTCCTTTTTAAGCTATTATATGGGCGGGGAGCATTTCGTGAAAGGCAAACGGGTGTATACGCTTCAATACGAAATGAAGTTCGAAAAACTCAAAAAGGGTTATCTTCCCCTAAACGTCGTCGGTTATGGAAACGGGGGAGAAATCAACGACGTTACCGTGCGCGTCACCGTTCCCGACGGTTTGGAGAAGTATAAGCTCTATTCGGGAGGCTACGGGACAAAGGACAACGATTACGCGACAGTCAGCCTCAGCGGGAATACCTTTACGATCACGGCGGAGATCCTTCCCTGTGTTTTCAGGGACGACGAGAACAATCTCACGGCGGCGGGAATCACTTTGGATATGCAGTTTTCGCCCGACGCGTTTACGAATACGTTCGACTTCACTGTTTTATATGCGCTTCTCATCGGATTTGCGCTCTTGGGGGCGGCTGCGCTCATAAAGATATTTGTGTGCAAGCAACCGCTCATGACCGTTTCCGTCGATTTGCAAGCGCCCGACGAAATGGATCCCCTGATGATGGGATATCTCATCGACGGCAAGGTAGACAGCGAAGACATCGGTTCGGTCGTATTTTGGTTGGCGGCGGAGGGCTATCTCAACATTCAAATGGAGCCCGACGGGGAGCATCCCGACGTCGATAAGGACGATCCGCTTTTGATCAAGACGGATAAGCGTATGTTCGACAGCGTTCCCGCGCATTGCAGAATCATTTACGAGGGGCTTTTCCATATGCGCGAGCAGGTGCGCGTTTCCGAGCTCGGCGAGAAGTTTTACAAGGTTACGGAATCCGCCACGGCGAGCGTTACCGCGCAAAAGACGAAAACGTACGGCGGGAAAGGGAAAGCGTTTATGCTTTTCTTCGGCATTCTCACCGTGCTTTTGACGGGCGGATTTGCTTGGCTGTATTCGCTTGTGAGCGTTACGGCAGGGTATCATTACTTGGCGGTGTTTTTTACCGCTCTCATTGCGTTTGCGGCTTCGGCAACCTGTTCGGGGATCGCTGCGCGCAGGTTTTATAAGTGGAAAAAGTCTGTTTCCGTTGCAACGGTTTGCGGCGGAGTATTGATCGGGGTCGGTCTTTCTTTTGTTACTATTTTGCTCCCGAGTGCGGCGTTCGGCATTTGGCCTTCTTTTATCCTCACGTTATTCGCCTCGCTCACGGGTGCTGTCTGCGGGTTCTATTTATGCCGTACCAAGGAATTTACCGCCAAGCTCGGGCATATTTTAGGCTTTAAACAGTTTATCACCGTTACGGAAAAGGATCGCATTAAGGTCATGCTCGAAGAAGAGCCCGAGCTTTTTTATCGCATTTTACCTTATGCGCAGGTGCTCGGCGTTACCGACGCGTGGACGGATAAATTCGAGGGGTTAGACGTAGCTCCGCCCTCGTATATGCGCTATTCGGGCACGGACTTTGTGTTCGATTATCTCATTTGGCGCTCCGTGTTCCGCAGTATGAATACCAATTTGGTTCGTAATATGGTTTCCCGTCCTTCGTCGTCGGGCAGAAGCGGACGGTTCGGCGGTTTCGGCGGCGGAGGCGGCGGATTTGGGGGCGGCTTCGGAGGCGGAGGCTTCGGCGGAGGCGGTTCCCGCGGATTTTAAAATTTCCGCAGTTTGCGGGATAAATAAGGGGAAACTTATGAAATACGTTATCGCACTTGACGCAGGTACGACGAGCGTTCGCGCGTTTTTGTTCGACGCGGACACGGGCAAGCTTGTACACGGCGTACAGCAGGAGGTCGCGCAGAGCTTTCCAAAACCCGGTTGGGTGGAACAGGACGCAAACGAGATCTACTATAAAGCGGTATACGCGCTCAACGAATGCGTGCGTTTTGCGGGCGACGAACCCGTTGCGGGCATCGGCATTGCAAATCAGCGGGAAACGGTCGTTTTGTGGGACGTCCGCACGGGCGAGCCGATCGCGCCCGCCGTGGTGTGGCAGTGCAGGCGAACGAGCGACTATTGCGCGGGGCTTAGCGACGATACGAAATCGCTCATCCGTAACCGCACGGGGCTGATTCCGGACGCCTATTTTTCGGCGAGCAAGATCCGCTGGTTACTCAAAAACGTACCCGAGGCAAACCGCCTTTTAAAGGAGGGAAATTTGCGTGCGGGGACAATCGACTGTTATCTCGTCAATAAGCTTACAAAGGGAAAAACCTTTGCTACCGATTATACAAACGCTTGCCGTACCATGCTGTTTGATATCCGCAAGCTTTGTTGGGACGGGGAGATCGCGCAGCGCCTCGAAGTCCCGCTCGAAATTTTACCCGAAGCGCGCCCGTCGGACGCGCTCATGGGCGAAGCGGTCATCGGCGGAAAGCATATTCCCATTTCGGGCGTACTGGGCGACCAGCAAGCCGCGCTTTTCGGGCAGGGATGCTTAAAGGAGGGAGAGGGGAAAATTACCTACGGTACGGGGTTGTTTTTGCTCTTTAACACGGGCGAAAAGTGCGTCGCCTCCGAGCGGGGCGTGCTCACGACGATCGGTTATTCGCTAAGCGGAAAAACGGTTTACGCCTTGGAGGGAAGCGCCTTCAATGCGGGGAGCTCCGTGCAGTGGCTTCGCGACGGCTTGGGACTCATCGAAACGAGCGCGGAGAGCGAACGGCTCGCGGAGAGCGTATCCGATTGCGGCGGCGTGTGTTTTGTGCCTGCGCTTACGGGCTTGGGCGCGCCCTATTGGAATTCGGACGCGCGCGGTCTATTAAGCGGAATTACCCGCAGTACGACCCGCGCCCATATCGTTCGTGCGGTGCTCGAAAGCATTGCGTACAGCGCGCGCGATCTGACCGACTGTATGCAAGCCGACAGCGGGATTTGCCTCCGTCAGCTCAAATGCGACGGCGGAGCTTCGGCAAATAACTTTTTAATGGGGTTTCAATCGGACGTGTTGGGGGTCAGTATCGACCGCCCCGTCGAACGGGAGAGCACCGCGCTCGGGGCCGCGCTCATGTGCGCCGTTTCGCGCGAGCTCGTATCCTTAGACGAGGTGCGCGCGCTTCGGAAAACGGAACGGCTGTTTACGCCGTCCGACGACCGCGCGTATTTCGACAAACTCTTTGCGGACTACCGCCGCGCCGTACAAAGGTCGTTGTTGTAGGATTTCGCCGTTCTCGGCGCAAGCAAAGAATTTCGTAAATTTTCAAAAAAGCGTTCTTTTCGGAGCGCTTTTTTCATGAAATAAGAAAGAAGAGTTGTTTTTTTCGGTGCGTTGTGCTATACTCTTGTTAATAAAGGAGGTTCGCTTTGTCAGAGGAACAAAATCCCGTATCTTCGGAAGAAAAAAAACCGAATAAGGTCGTAGAGTTTCTTGCGAACGTATTGCGCGGTGTTGCGATCGGCGTGGCGTTTATCATTCCCGGTTTTTCAGGCGGTTCGGTGGCGGCAATTTTAGGCATCTACGAAAAGCTCGTGGGTGCGGTTGCCGACCTGTTTAAAAATTTCAAAAAGAATATTCTCTTTCTTTTGCCCATATTGCTCGGGATGATCCTCGGGATTGCCGCGCTCATCTTGCCCATTCAGTGGGGGATCAAGCATTATCCCATTCCAACCGTAACGCTCTTCGTAGGGCTTGCGATCGGCGGACTTCCTTCCGTGACCGACAGAATGAAAGGGGGGAAAATTCGCTATACGCACGTCTTGGCGGGACTCATTCCTTTGCTTGCGGCCGCCGCGCTCTGTTTTTTGCCTCAGGGACAGGAGGTGAATCTGTTCGAACTCAATTTCGGCGGATACCTTTTATTGGTGCTCATTGGGATCGTCGGCTCTTGCGCCTTGGTCGTCCCCGGTATTTCGGGATCTATGCTCCTGCTTATTTTCGGCTACTATAATCCGCTCGTCCGGCTTGTTACGGGGCATTTATTGAGAGGGGACAATGTGGGAATTTGCCTTCTCGTCGTTTTTTGCGTGATGGTCGGTCTTGTCGTCGGCTTTTTCGGAATTTCCGTGCTCATGAAATTTTTATTGAAGAAATTCCCCCGCGGAACGTACTTTTCTATTTTCGGGTTCATCGTCGGTTCTATCCCCGCCGTTTATTTTTCCACGGCAAAAGACGCAGGGCTGACTGCTTCCGCGCTTTCCTCGCTCTCGCCTTGGTACTGGGTGGTGTCCGTTCTCTTCCTGTTTATCGGGATCGCGCTGTCCTATTCCCTCGTATGGTATGCCAAAAAGAAAGGCGGAGAGAAAGGAAACAGTCGTTCCGAGGATATAAATACGACCGAAGAATAACAAAAATCAAAAAATCCCCGCTGCTTGCGGGGATTTTTTTATCCGATCGGTTATTTTTTCAAGCTTTTCATGGCTTTTTCTACCACGTTTTCCACGGTAAATCCGAACTTCTTGAAGAGTTGCGCAGCAGGGCCGCTCGCGCCGAAAGTGCTCATGGCAATGATTTCGCCCTGATCGCCTGCGTACTTGTACCAACTGTAAGGCGATCCCGCCTCCACGCACACGCGCGCCTTTACGGAAGAGGGGATCACGCTTTCCTTGTATTCGTCGCTCTGCTTTTCGAATTCCTCGAAGCAAGGCATGGAGATAACGCGCGCCTTCACGCCCTTGGCGGCAAGCTCCGCCTTGGCGCCCACGCATTGCTCAACTTCCGAACCGCTCGCAATCAGGAGAACGTCGGGTTTGCCTTCGCAGTCCTCCAAAACGTAACCGCCTTTGAGTGCGTTCAGTCCGCTTGCCGCATATTGGGGCAGGTTTTGGCGGGTGAGCACGAGCGCGGTGGGGGCAGTCCCCGTCAACGCGGAAATCCACGCCGCCGCAGTTTCCTTGCCGTCCGCAGGGCGGTAAACCTTCATGTTCGGAATGGAACGGAGTGCAATGAGCTGTTCCACGGGTTCATGGGTAGGCCCGTCCTCGCCTACGCCGATCGAGTCGTGCGTGAGGATATAGACGACGGGAATATTCATAAGCGCGGAGAGGCGCATCGCGTGTTTGCAGTAATCGGAGAAGATGAAGAAGGTGGAGCAGTACGCGCGGATCCCGCCGTGAAGTTGCATACCGTTTGCGATTGCCGCCATGGCGTGCTCGCGGATACCGAAGTGCATATTGCGCCCTTCAAAACTCTCGGGCGTGAAATCGCCGTAGGTGATCTTATCCGTATTTTTCATATCGGAAAGGTTGGAGGGGGCAAGGTCTGCGCTTCCGCCCATGAGGGAGGGGACGATCGCGGCGATCTTGTTGAGCACGACGGAAGAGGTTTGGCGGGTCGCCATAGGCTTGTCGAAAGCAAACAAATCGCTGTTTGCCGTCAAATCGGGAAGTTCGCCTTTCATCGCCGCCTTATATTCCGCCGCTTCTGCGGGATAACGCTTCTCGTATTCGCGGAAAAGAAGTTCCCATTCGCGTTGAAGCTTTGCTCCGCGCTTGCCTGCCTTTGCGGTGTGCTCGAACACCTCGTCGGGGATTTCGAAGGGCTCGCTGCTCCAACCGAACTTTTCTTTCGTCTTTTGCAGGTTTTCAACGCCGAGAGGAGCGCCGTGGCACTTGTGGCTTCCCTCCAAGGGCGTGCCGTAGCCGATCTTCGTCTTGCATATGATGATGGAGGGCTTCTTCGTTTCGCGTTGCGCTTTTTTAATGGCGTTGCCGATGAGCGTCACCGCGTCGGGATTGGCTACAAGGTCGACGTTCAAGACTTGCCAATTCTGCGCCTTGAACCGTTCCGCAACGTTTTCTTTGAAAGTGATGTCGGTATTGCCCTCGATGGTGATGTCGTTATCATCGTAGAACAAAATGAGTTTGCCCAGTTCGTGCGTACCCGCAAACGAGCAAGCTTCGTAAGAGATTCCCTCTTCCAGGCACCCGTCGCCGCAGAGGGCATAGGTGAAATGGTCGACGATTTTGTAGCCGGGGCGGTTATAACGCGCGGCAAGGTGTGCTTCCGCAACAGCCATGCCTACCGCGTTGGCGATTCCTTGCCCCAAAGGGCCCGTCGTCGTTTCGATTCCCACGGTATGACCGTACTCGGGGTGGCCGGGGGTCTTGGAGTCGAGCTGACGGAAGTTCATCAGATCTTCTTTGGTAAGCCCGAAGCCGTAGAGATAGAGAAGGGAATAGTCGAGCATAGATCCGTGTCCTGCGGAGAGCACGAAGCGGTCACGGTCCTCCCATTTCGCGTCCTGATTGTTGAATTTCAGGAAATTTTGGAAGAGTGCGTAGGCAATGGGCGCCGAACCGAGAGGCAGTCCCGGATGTCCCGAATTTGCCTTTTGGATCGCTTCCGCCGACAAAATCCTGATTGCGTTGATCGTGCTTTGTTTCATAGCTTACTCCTTATTTAAAAGTTTATTTTTCGAGATTGGTAAGGTCAAGGAAGGGATACTCCTTTAAAAACCCGTAGAGCTTGTCTAAAATGGTCTTTACGCCGCCTGCGCGGTTGCTTTCCGCGTTGATCGGCATAATGGGCTCATGCAAGCTCATGCGCACGAGCGCCCAGCCGTCGCCCGCGCTTTCGTCGAAATTGATGCGTACGCCCTCGTAATTGTCGGGGGCAAGGGTGAGCCCTTTCTCGCGGGGGAGTTTTTCTTTTAAGTCCGAAATCACGCCCGCTCCGAGCGTCTTAAAGTCGGCGCCCGTTACAAAATTCAGGCGTACTTCCTTGGCTTCCGCGGGTTTTTTGAGGGAGGAGATTACGTCGAGCAGGTTTTTTCCTTCCTCCGCGCATTTTGCAAGAGCGATCAAGAGCCGCGTCACGAGATACGCGCCGTCGTCCAAGAAATAATTTTCTTTGAGCGCGGCGTGTCCGCTCGTTTCAATCGCGAGCGGGGAATATTTACCCTCCGCGTTCAGCCGTTTGCTCTCGTTGATCACGTTTTTGTATCCGCGCTTGAAGCGGTGGTGTACGCCGCCTTTTTCTTTGATGAATTCCGCGAGCCCGTCGCTCGTCACCGAGTCGGTCACGATAAACGCGCCCTTTTTTTCTTCAAGCAAAATCGCCGAAATCAGGGCAATCAGCGAATTGCGGTTAATTTCTTCTCCGTCGGGAGAAACTGCTCCCGCGCGGTCTACGTCGGTATCGAAGATGATTCCGAAATCGGCGTTATGCTTTTTGACCGCCGCGCAGACGGACATCATCGCGTCCTCGTTTTCGGGGTTGGGGATATGGTTGGGAAAGCTTCCGTCGGGTTCTAAAAATTGCGAGCCCGTTGTGTCCGCACCGAGGGGTTTCAATACGAGATCGGCATAAAAACCGCCCGCACCGTTGCCCGCGTCAACTAAAATACGTTTACCCGAAAGGGGTTTGTCCTTCCCGCACGCCTTTCTCACCATATTTACAAGGTTTTCGGCATACGTTTTTATATAGGGGCGCGTTTCGCATTTCCCCGTAATTTTTCCGTCTTCAACGCCGTTTGCCGCAAGCTTCAAAATTTCCGTAATGTCCGCGCCTTCGAGCCCGCCGTCTTTCAAGAAGAATTTCAGCCCGTTCTTTTGATAGGGCAGATGGCTTGCCGTAATCATGACGGAAGCATTCGCGCCAAACCCGTCTTGGAGCAACATGAACATGGAGGGGGTGGAGGAAAGTCCCGTAAGCACGGCGTTTCCTCCGCAAGCGGTAATGCCTTTTACAAGGCAAGCCTCTATCCGTTTTGCGGAAAGGCGGGAGTCGTGTCCGATTGCGATCGAGGGAACTGCAACGCCCGTTTTTTCTTTCGCCCAAACCGTAAAAGCGCGCGCGATGCTGAGCACTGCCTCGTCGGTAAGAGTCACTTCGTCGCCCTTAACGCCCGCAATTACAGTTCCGCGCACGTCCGTTCCGTTTTTCAGCTTCAACAGTTCCGTTTCGTTCATTCTGCGCTCCGTTTTGGAAAAATTTTGCTATGATCCATTTCTATTATACCGAGATTTTCCAAATTTTCAAGTAGTTTACGCAAAAAAGTTTTTGCTTTTGAAAAAATTGTTTAAATCCCTTGCAAGCCTTGTTAAATTGTGATATAATTTTATTACAAATTGGAGAAAAGAGCACGGTACGCCTTGGGGAGGCGTTAAACGTGCGAAAATTGGGAGGATACGAAAGATGTATCAATTTACGCTTTCGGTGGATTCAACCACCGACCTTTATCACGATTTTGTGGAGGAGAACGATATTAAGTTTGTGCCCCTCACTTTTACCGTGGAGAAGAACGGTAAAATGGAGGACAGGCTCGACGCATTTACCTGCGAACAGGAATACCGCGATTTCTATAACGAGTTGCAGGGGGGAGCGTTTTCCAAAACCGCCATGCTTAACTACGAGGCGCACTACGAGCATTTCAGAAAGATTGCGCAGGAGGGCGGGAAGGACGTCGTTCATTTCACCATTTCTTCGGGACTTGCCCGCACGCACGAAGTGGCGAAGCAGGCGGGAGCGGACGTGAAGAAGGAGTTTCCCGATTTTAACCTGTTCGTCGTCGATCCTTTAACGACGACGGTCGGCGCGGGCTTCCTTGCGCGCATGGCGCTTAAATACCGTAACGAGGGAAAGACTGCGCAAGAAACCTGCGATTACTGCAATTCTTTGCGCCAGCATATCCAGCATTTCATCGTGGCGGACGATCTGCAATACTTAAAAAAGGGAGGCAGGATTTCGGCGGCCGCGGCGGCGATCGGCGGAGTGCTCAACATCAAGCCCATTATTTCTTTTAACAAGGAAGGTAAGCTCGAGCCCATTGCCAAAGTACGCGGAGTCAAAAAGGCGATTTCCTTTATCAAGGAGAAAATGGAAAAGGAGGGACCCGACGAGCTCGGCTACGTGTTTATCGTAAACACGGGAAACGAGGCGGCGGCGAACGAGCTTGGCGATTTCGTGCGGTCGCGCTTCGGTTTGGAGCCTTATATGCAAATCATGGGGCCTGTGATCGGCTCCCATGTAGGGCCTAACGCTTTCGCTTTGGGATACGTTACCAAGAGCGAGCGCAACGAATTTTAAAGTTCCGCGATTGGGTACGAAAAATCCCTTTCAAACGATAGACGAATTTAAAAAGATATGGTATAATAACCGTATCTTTTTATTTTGTTTTTATGTTGCGGAGCTAAGAAAATGGCGAAAGAAAATTCATTCGTTGCACAAATTGCGGATATCGAAACGGACTTTGCACAGTGGTATACGGACGTCGTGTTAAAGACGAAATTGGTGGACTACGGTCCCGTAAAGGGCACTATGGTTATTCGTCCGTACGGGTACGCCGTTTGGGAAAATATCCAAAAAGAGTTTAACGTTCGCTTTCATGAATGCGGTTACGAAAACGCCTATTTCCCGTTGCTCATTCCCATGAGCTTTATGACGAAAGAGGCGGAGCACGTGGAGGGCTTTGCGCCCGAGGTTGCCGTCGTAACTCATGCCGGCGGAGAGAAGCTTGCCGAGCCGCTCTGCATTCGTCCCACTTCGGAAACGATCATCGGCACGATGTTCGGCAAATGGATCGAGTCTTGGCGCGATCTGCCCCTGCGCGAAAACCAGTGGGCAAACGTCATGAGGTGGGAAAAGACCACCCGTCCGTTTTTGCGTACGAGCGAGTTTTTGTGGCAGGAAGGGCACAGCGTGTTCGGGGCGGCGGAGGAAGCCGAGGCGGAAACGCAGAAAATGCTCGGCGTTTACGAGGAGTTCGCCAAGACCTGTCTTTCCATGCCTGTATTGACGGGTATTAAAACGGAGAAGGAAAAGTTCGCGGGCGCGGTTGCCACTTACGGCATGGAGGCGATGATGCACGACGGTAAGAGTTTGCAGTCGGGCACGTCCCATTATCTCGGGCAGAATTTCTCCCAAGCCTTCGATATCAAATTTACCGATAAGGACGGTTCGCAGAAATACGGCTATACCATGTCCTTCGGCGTATCCACCCGCCTTATCGGCGCGCTCATCATGACGCACGGCGACGAACGCGGTTTGGTGATGCCTCCCGTCGTTGCGCCCGTACAGGCGGTCATCGTGCCCATTGCGGCGAAGAAAGAGGGCGTCTTGGAGGCTTGCCGCGCATTAAAGGAAACGCTTTGCACGGCGGGCGTGCGCGTCGTTTTGGACGATAGCGATAATTCTCCCGGCTGGAAGTTTAACGAATGGGAAATGAAGGGCGTTCCCGTGCGCATCGAGCTCGGACCTCGCGATTTGGAAGCAGGCAAAATGACGGTCGCGCGCAGAGATACTCTCGAAAAGTGCGAGCTAACTCTCGCCGGCGCCGCAGAAGGGGTAAAATCGCTTTTGCACGAAATCGCGGTTCATATGTACGATAAGGCCAAAGCGCGCATGGAAAGCCGTATCGTGAACGCGGAGAGCCTCGAAGGGCTTCTCGACGGCGTGAACGGCGGAAATTTCGTGCGGGCAGGCTGGTGCGGTTGCCGCGCGTGCGAGGACAAGGTGAAGGAATTTGCACAGGCAACTTCCCGAGTGCTCGATAAAAACCATACGGCAAAAACCTGCCTTGTCTGCGGAAAGAAAGCGGTATCCACCGTGTTCTTCGCAAGAGCGTACTAAAATAACAATTAAGAACCAAAGCGATATTTACGGGTAAATCAATTATGTATCGTTACGAAACGCATTTGCATACTTCGCTTGTAAGCGCGTGTTCTCGCTTTACACCCGAAGAAATCGTAGAGAAATACGTTCGGCTCGGTTATCGCGGGCTGTTCGTCACAGACCACTTTTTAAACGGAAACACCTCCGTCCCGAAAGAGCTTTCTTGGGAGGAGCGCGTTGCCCGTTATGCGGAGGGGTACCATGCCGTCAAACGGGCGGCGGAAGGGGCTTTGGACGTGTTTTTCGGCATCGAGTCGTCCAACCAAGGCGCGGATATTCTCGCTTACGGGTTAGACGAAAAATGGTATGCCGCACACCCCGAGATCATTGGTCTTTCTCCGCGCGACTTTTGCTTACGTCTTCGCAAGGAGGGCGCGCTCGTCGTACAGGCGCATCCTTACAGGGAAGCGTTCTATCTCGACCGTATGACCTTGTTGCCTTTTGCGGTTGACGGCGTTGAAACGGTAAACGCTTGCGAAAAGGAACGCTCCAACGAGCTCGCCAAGACGCTCGCCTGCGCTTATGGCTTGGTCGTTTCGGGCGGATCGGATATCCACGGAAGGGAACAGCAAAAGCTTGCGGGCATGGAATTCGAAACCCCGCTTGCTTCGAGTGAGGATTATGCCGCGCGCGTTCTGCGGGGCGAAGGGAATTTGTTTACCATTACCGATCCGTCGGTTTAGGAGGATAGAAATATGAAACATATCGATATTTACGACGTTTTAACGGATAAGTCGTTTATAGGCAAAACGGTTACGGTATGCGGTTGGGTGAGAACCTTCCGCGATTCCTCCTCGGTCTGCTTTTTGGAGCTTGCGGACGGAACGAGCTTTGCGCGCTTGCAAGTCGTTTTGGAGAAGACGAATCTCTCTTTCGATCCCGAATGTACCAAGAACGGAGCTTCCGTGTGCGTAACGGGAGAGGTCGTAAAGGCATTCAAGGGCGACGGCGCGGAGCTCAACGCCAAAAAGATCACGTTGCTCGGAAAATGCCCGCCCGAATATCCCATTCAAAAGAAGCGTACCACGCTCGAATTCCTGCGCGGGGTTCCGCATTTGCGTTTGCGCACGAACACTTTTACGGCAGTTTTCCGCGTGCGCTCGGTCGCGGCTCAGGCAATCCATCGGTATTTTCACGAGCGCCGTTATTACTATATGAATACGCCTATCATCACGGCGAGCGATTGCGAGGGCGCAGGCGAGATGTTCCGCGTCACCACGCAGCCTTATAATGCGAAAGGGGACGAGGAATCCTATTACAAAGACGATTTCTTTGCGCAAAAGGCGGGGCTTTCCGTTTCGGGACAGTTGGAGGGCGAGGTTGCCGCTACGGCATTTTCCAAGATTTATACGTTCGGCCCTTCATTCCGCGCGGAAAAGAGCAATACCGTCCGTCATTTGGCGGAGTTTTGGCACGTAGAGCCGGAGGTGGCTTTTGCCGAACTTCCGGATATTATCGAAATCGCCGAGGAAATGCTCAAATATGTGATCCGCGCCGTTATGGAAGAGTGTGCGGACGAAATGAATTTCTTTGACAGTTTTGTGGAAAAAGGGTTAAAGGACAAGCTCAGCCACGTAATAAACAGCGATTTTGCGGTTTGCGACTACACGGACGCTGTAAAGATTTTACAAGAAGCGAAAACGAACTTCCAATTTCCCGTGGAGTGGGGGTGCGATTTGCAGACCGAACACGAGCGTTATCTTACGGAAACGGTGTTCAAAAAACCCGTGTTCGTCACAAATTATCCAAAAGAAATTAAATCTTTCTATATGAAACAAAATCCGGACGGCAAAACGGTTGCCGCAACGGACTTGTTAGTGCCCGGTATCGGGGAGATCATCGGGTGCAGCGAGCGAGAAGCGGATCTTGACAAACTGCTTGCCGCCATGAATGCGCGCGGAATGGACGTAAGCGCCTACAAACAATATCTCGACCTGCGCGTGTTCGGCTCTGTGCCGCACAGCGGTTTCGGGCTCGGGTTCGAGCGGTTCGTTATGTACGTTACGGGTATGGACAATATCCGCGACGTAACGCTCTTCCCTCGCTGGGTCGGCAATATCATGTAATATACTTCCTCCCCGACGTTGCGGGGGAGGTTTTTTGCACGGCGGAAACTTTCCGCGCCGGTGTTCGTTCTATTACATTCTTGAAGGCAAATGAACAATGAAATACTTTTTTAAAAACTCATTTCCGTATTTTCGGAAATATATGCCCGTTATCTTGCTATCCATGCTGTTCGGGCTTTTGCGTATCGTAATTCTGCTTGTAACTCCGCAGGTCGTCGCCCTTTTGGTGGATAGAGTCATCAATCCCTTGTTGGGTGCAGAACCGAAGCAGACGGCGAGCATTTTTCTGTTTTTGATCGAAGATATCCCTGCGGACGATTATGCACGCATCTTTTGGGTGCTTGCGGCAACTCTGCTCGTCTTTTCGTTGCTGTTCTTCGTTTGCTTCTATCTCAAATGGAATTTGGCGCACAATTACGCTTTAAAAAGCCAGAAAACAATGCGTAAAATTGCGCTCGATAAGGTCAATTCGGCGAGTACGCCCTTGCTTAACAGCTTTACCTCGGGCGACTTGGTACTGATCACGACTTCCGACCCCGCGCGCATCAGCGATATGTATATCCATCAAGCACAGTTTTTGCTCGACAACCTGCTTTACGTTGCCGTAAGCGTCGTATTTTTGTGCAGGATCAATCCATATCTCATAATTTTGCCTCTTGTCGGGGGGCTCGGCAGCGCTGTCGTCGTTGCGTGCTTTCGGAAAAAGGTAGGGGAGTATTACGATCAGACGTGGAAGGACTCTTCACAGCTTTCCACTACGGTGCAGGAAAGCGTTTACGGTGTGCGGACGGTGGCTTCCTTTGCCCGAGAAGAGGGGCGCAGACAGCTCTTCGAACGCGACAACGTGCGACGGTACGACACGAATATCCGCGGATTACATATATTTGCGCACCGTAACCTAATCACGCAGTGCATCCGATCCGTTGTCATCACGGGGGAAGTGGCGCTCGGCATCTTCTTCGGTTTGCGGGGCGAGATTACGGCAGGAGAATTCACTGCGATGATCGGCTACGTCGGGACGATGCTTTGGCAGATCATGAGTTTTCTCTTCAACATCAACGCGTCCCAACGCAATCTTGTCAGCGGAAAGCGGTTTTTCGGCTTTTTACAGGCAAAGGACGAGGCGGCGGAGCGTTACGGAAGCGACGTGCCCTCCGATACGCCCGCGTTGGAGCTGAAAGGGGTAGGCGTAAAAAGCGGGGACGAGTACGCGCTTAAAAACGTAGATTTGTCCCTGCCGTACGGCAAAAAGCTCGGCATCATGGGCAGAACGGGGAGCGGTAAGACTCTGCTTTGCAAGCTCATTCAAGGGTTTGCGGAGGCGGACGAGGGTGAGATCCTCATCGACGGAAAGCCCATTCACGATTACGACAGAAACGAGCTCCTGCGCGCCTATTCCTATGCGATGCAGAACGTTTTCCTGTTCTCGAACACGATTTCTGCGAATATCGCGCTGTACGATCCTTTTATCGACGAAGAAACCATCATGCGTTGCGGAAAGCTTGCAGAAGTGGACGAGTTTGCCCGCCGTTTCCCCGAAGGATACCAAACGACGGTAGGCGAAAAGGGCTTCGGACTCTCGGGCGGGCAAAAACAACGTATCTCCATTGCCCGCGCCCTCTTGAAGAACGCGAGCATTCTCGTGTTTGACGACGTGACCTCCGCGCTTGATTTGGATACCGAGCACAGAGTGTTTAAAAACATAGAAGGCGAATGCGGGAACAAGACGCTGATCCTTGTCACGCACCGTGCCACCGCGCTTAAAAACTGCGACGAGATCCTCTTCCTCGACAGGGGGGAAATTATAGAGCGGGGGAGTTTTGAGGAGCTCATGGCGATAAACGGCAATTTCGCGGAAATTTATAACCGCCAAATCAACGAGGTGACGTATGAAGAATAACCTCTATTATCAGGACGAATACATCAACGAAACGTTCAATTTAAAAATGTTCGTACGCCTTATAAAAGGCGCGGGCAGGAATAAGAAAATGTTTTGGGGGAGCGTTGCGCTCGAAATTTTTACGAGCGCGCTTTCCCTCGTGCCCAGCGTGCTTTATTCCGTGATCGTGGCGACGGTATTCCCGACGGACGGCGTGCTCGCGGACAATTATCTTTTGCTCGCAGGGCT
Organism: uncultured Clostridia bacterium; assembly: GCA_947088135.1. GTDB lineage: Bacteria > Bacillota > Clostridia > Christensenellales > Borkfalkiaceae > Gallimonas. The sequence continues at coordinate 30,640 of CAMUFJ010000008.1, read as the reverse complement.
ATGCCTCGGCGGGCTTGCGCTCGTTTGGGTGGGGCTTACGATTGGCTACTACTTCGAATTGTTGGTACCGGGTACTTTTGCCTACCGATTTTGTAAAGAAATGCGGGAAGAACTGTTCAACCATCTCACGGTGCTGTCCTTTCATTATTACGATACGCATTCCACGGGTAAAATTTTGGTGCGCGTTACCAACTACGTAGACGAGGTATCGGAGCTGTTCAGCAATCTCTTCTATTCGCTTTTGTATTCTCTCGGCGTCGTGCTTGTCGGCATGGTATGGATGATCGTTTTGGATTGGCGCATCGGCGGGGCGGTGTTGCTTCTCTTTGTGCCGTTTATCTTAGTTATGGCGGTGCTCAGTAAGATCATTCATCACCGCGCAGGGCGCGACCACAATAAAAATGCAAATTATACGGCGTTCGTTGCGGAAAACATCAACGGTGCGGAGGTCGTGCGCGCCTATAACCGCGGTAAGATCAACGGCGAGGCCGCGGAAACCCTTTTCGACGAATATCGCAATGCATTCATGCATACCACAAGGGTGAGAGAAGCGTTTTTCCCGCTTGCGCACGGTTTTACCAACTCCGTTATGGTGCTCTTCGTCTACGGAGCGGCTTTACTGATTCTCAGCCTCGGCTGGGGCACGCTTGCGCTCGGTACGGTCATCGCGATCGCCTCCGTGTTGGGCGAGGTCACAAACAACCTCAGCAACTTGTGCAGTGACATGACATCCGTATTCACGCTTACTACGAACATCGAACGGATCTACGATACCATCGAAACTCCCGTAGACGTAAAGGATGCGGAAGGGGCGGCGGAGCTTGCCGATTGCGTCGGGAACGTGCAGTTCGAAAACGTAAACTTTTCCTACGTGCAAGATATTCCCGTTTTAAAAAGTTTTACGCTTGACGTACCAGCGGGCAAAACGGTGGCGATTGTCGGCGCAACGGGTTCGGGCAAAACGACGATCGTTAATCTTTTGAGCCGTTTTTACGACATTCAGTCGGGTACCGTTAAAATAGACGGAACGGACGTTCGCGAATACACCATGCAGTCGCTTCGAAGAAGCGTAGGGGTCATGATGCAGGATACCTACTTGTTCAGCGGTACGGTGCTCGAAAATATCCGATTCGCCCGTCCGGAAGCAACGGAGGAGGAGTGTGTTGAAGCGGCGAAAGCGGCGTGCGCGCACGGGTTTATTTCCCGTTTGCCCGAGGGCTATAACACGGAGATTTCCGAAAAATATAATTTATCGGGCGGGGAACGGCAGTTGTTGAGCTTTGCTCGGCTCATTCTTGCCGATCCCAAGATCGTCGTGCTTGACGAGGCGACCAGCCATATTGACACGCAAACGGAGCTCGAAGTGCAAAAGAGCTTAAAAGCATTACTTTCGGGGCGCACGAGTTTCGTGATCGCGCATCGGCTATCTACCATACGGGGCGCAGATATCATATTGTTTTTGCAAAACGGTGAGATCGTCGAACGCGGTACGCATAGCGAGCTTTTAGCGCTCGGCGGACACTATGCAGCGATGATGCATGCGACGCAGGGCTGATTTAAAGATATTTTCACGAAAATATCATTTTTTAGACGGATACCGTACGGAAACGCTTGACAAACCCTGCAATTTCGGGTATGATAATAGCGTTTTCCATGGGGGCGTAGCTCAGTTGGTTAGAGCGCTTGCTTGACATGCAAGAGGTCACAGATTCGAGTTCTGTCGTCCCCACCATGAGACCCTGTGTATTGTGCCGAGCGCCGATGTGTGGGGTTTTCTTTTTTGAAAAGAACGGTTTGCCGTTAAGCGGACGTGGCGGAACCGGCAGACGCGTTGGACTTAGAATCCAATGGGCAACCGTGCAAGTTCAAATCTTGTCGTCCGCACCAAAGAACGGAAGGGCTTTCGCCCTTCCGTTCTTTCGTACTGAGCGAGCCCACAACAACCATTATCAAAAAGCAACCGAAACAAAATTTTCGTAAAATTTTTAAAAATACTTGCAAAAATACAGTACATATGATATAATATCGCTGTTATAAAATTTTTCAAAAGAACAAGGGAGAGGTAAAAGCTGATATGTCCAAGAAGAGAGATTTGAAAAAAGCGATTGCCCAAAGCGAAAAAGAGATCGAGGCGTTGGAGAAAAAACGTATGCGTTCCCAATCCTCGATTTTGGAATCTTACATCAACAAGGATACGCCGAACGAATCCGATGCGGAATATTTCCGCGTCTATACCTCGCTTATCGAGTTGGAACGCGCAAATCTGCGTAAGCTCAACGAAGAGTTGGATAAGCTTTGATCGACTTTATTGATTACAATCAAAACACCGCTTGGGAACCCAAGCGGTGTTTTTCGTATCAGAGATGTTTAGAAGCGGTAGGGCGTCGTTTGATAGACGAAGTTGAGCCAATTGTTATAGAATAGATTCGCGGTAGACGACCAATTCATATCGATTTTCTCGCCCGATTTATCTGCAAAATAGCGGTGCGGTCGGGGAACGGGCAAGCCCTTGTTTAAATCGCGTTCGTATTCCTTTTTTAAGGTGTCCCGATCGTATTCCATATGTCCGAGCACGAACACCTGCCGATAATCCCGATCGCTCACGACGGAAACGCCCGCACGGCGGGAGGAAGCCAAAACTTTAAGCTCCTTGTGTTTTTTAACGTCGCTTTCCCGCACGGTGGAGTGGCGGGAATGGCACATATGGAACTCGTCGGAAATGCCCCGCATGAGCGGGTTTTGCTCCTCGGATTTTCGGTGTGCAAACACGCCGAACAGCTTGTTTTTCAGCGCATATTTCGGCACGGAATAAAAGTAATTGAGCGCCGCCATTGCTCCCCAACAAATAAATATGGCGGAGGTCACGTTGGTTTTGGTGAACTCAAACATTTTTGTCAGCTCGTTCCAATAGGCGACCTGTTCAAAATCCAGTTCCTCCACGGGTGCGCCCGTCACGATCATGCCGTCGAAATGTTTGTCCTTTACGGTCTCGAACGGCTTGTAAAAGCGGTCGAGATATTCTGCTTCGGTATTTTTAGAGCGGTAGCTTTCCGTGTGGATCAGCGTTACGTTCACCTGCAAAGGGGAGTTGGATAATAGCCGCATGAGCTGGGTTTCCGTTTCCTTTTTGGTGGGCATTAAATTGAGTATAGCAATTTCGATAGGGCGGATATCCTGCGTGCCCGCTCGCTCTTTATCCATTACAAAGATGTGTTCGCTTCCGAGAATGGAATATGCGGGAATGTTTTTGTCGATGACGATAGGCATATAAACCTCTTAAACGACTGCGAGCGCCTGCTCTAAATCCGCTATAATATCCTTAACGTTTTCAATCCCAACCGAGAGCCGAACAAGATTTGCAGAAATTCCCGCGTCGCGGAGCTGGTCTTCGGAAAGCTGACGGTGCGTGGTGGAAGCGGGATGTAAAACACAGCTCCTCACGTCCGCAACGTGCGTTTCCTGCGTGATTAGTTCTAATTTTTCCATGAAGCGCGCACATTCCTTCGCCGTACCGCGAACGCCGAAGCTCATCATGCCGCCCGCACCGCCGTGCAAATATTTTTGTGCGAGCGCACGGTAGGGGTTGTCGGGCAGAGAGGGGTGGCGCACCCATTCTATCTTAGGATGCTTTGAAAGGAATAGGGCGACTTCTTCCGCATTCTTGCTCGTGCGTTCCATGCGCAGAGCAAGCGTGTCGCTTCCGAGATAGGTGATAAACGCGTTTTGGGGACTCATGATCGCGCCCGTGTCGCGCATCATCTGAGCGCGGCACTTCGTGCCGAAGGCTACGGGCAGTTCGCCGTAGACAAGCCCATGATAGCTCTCGTCGGGTGTGTTGAAAGCGGGATAACGTTTGTTACCTTTAAATTTAAAGGTTCCGCCGTCCACAATCATGCCGCCGAGCGCAGCCGCGTGTCCGTCCATATATTTTGTCGTAGAGTGAATGACGATATCCGTGCCGTAGTCGACGGGACGGCAGAGAACGGGGGTTGCCAAAGTATTGTCTACCGCAAACACGACGCCGTGCTTCTTGCAGATTTTAGCGAGCTTGTCAAAGTCCAATACGACGATCGCGGGGTTTGCGATCGTTTCCGCAAAGATCATTTTCGTCTTTTCGTCGATCAGCGCTTCGATTTTTTCGGCGGGATCGTTCGCGTCGAAGAAACGGCATTCCACGCCGAATTTGGGCAGTGTAACCGAGAAAAGGTTGTATGTACCGCCGTAAATCTCGCTTGCGCATACCACGTTGTCGCCCGCTTCGCAAAGGGTCATCACGGTGAGCAGAATCGCGGACATTCCCGAAGCGCAACCGATACCGTATACGCCGCCTTCGAGCGCGGCGATCTTCTTTTCAAGCGCTTCCACGGTGGGGTTGGCAAGGCGCGAATAGAAAAATCCTTCGGCTTTCAGGTCGAACAGATCCGCCATGTTTTGCGTGTCGCCGTAAAAAAAGGTGGTGCTTTGACAAATCTGCGGAATACGGCTCTCACCCGTTTTGGGGCGGTAGCCCGCCTGTACGCAGAGCGTTTCTTGCTTGTAGTTTTTCATAGATACCTCTATATGTGTGATTTTTTAGCGGAATAATTCTTTCACTTCGCGGTCTACGGCGCGTTTTGCGTCCCGTTCCATGAGCGTGCGCTTTTTATCGTAGGTGTGTTTTCCCTTGCACAGCGCAACCTCGACCTTCACAAGCGCGTCCTTGAAGTAAATTTTCAAAGGGACGAGGGTATAGCCTTTTTCATTGACCCGTCCAACGATCTTCGAAATTTCCATTTTGTGCAAGAGCAATTTCCGATCCTTGCGGGAATCGCGGGTGCTGAACGCACCGCTCTTGTCGTAAATCGCGATATGCATATTTTTGAGGAAGACCTCTCCGCCGCGGATCTCGCAAAAGCTCTCCCCGAGCGATGCTTTCCCCGCCCGAAGCGACTTTACCTCGCTTCCTTCGAGCACGACGCCCGCCTCGTATTTTTCCTCGATAAAATACTCGAAAGAGGCGGATTTGTTCACTGCGATGAGCTTCATGGTTTTCCTCCCCGAGCAAGCTTGTTGAGGAAAGCGAACTGTACGCGCCTCAGTCCCCAATCCACGCCCGCCACGCGAATGCGGATCTCTTCTCCCAAGTGGAAGGAGTTGCGCATTCCGCGAAGGACATAGCGGTTTTCCAAAAATTCGTAATTGTCGTCGGGAAGGGTTTCCAAAGGGATCAGCCCCTCGACGGTGTTTTTCAGTTCAGCGAACACCCCGAAGGAGGTCACGCCCGAAATAACGGCGTCGTACTCTTCACCAAGCTTGTCCTGCATATAGGCGACGGTGTAGAGCGCGTCCACGTCCCGCTCCGCTTCTACGGCGTTTCGCTCGCAAGCGGAGGACTGTGCCGCTGCGCTTGCAACCGCCGTTTTATACTTTTCTTTTGTTTGTTCGGCGTTTATAAGACATTCCTTAATAATGCGATGAATGCATAAATCGGGATAGCGGCGAATAGGGGAAGTAAAGTGACAGTAGCAATCTGAGGCGAGACCGAAGTGTCCGACGTTCTCGGGAGAATAGATTGCCTTCATCATGGAACGCAACATGACGCGATTGACAAGCGGATAGAGCGAAGATCCCTCGACCGCGTGCAAAAGCGTGCGATAGTCCGCGGGGGTCACGTTTTCAGGGTCGAATTTTGCGCTAAGACCCGCTCCGTGTAAAAATTCACTGAAATCCCGCGCTTTTTCTTCGCTCGGTTTTTCGTGGATGCGGTACACGAAGGGCATACCTTTTTCTGTCATGATCGTTGCCACGCTCTCGTTGGCGAGCACCATAAATTGCTCGATCATCTCGTGCGAAAGGGTGCGCTCATAGTCTGGAATGGTAATTTTTCCGTCGCGGTACAGGATTTTCGCTTCCTTTACGTCGAGATCGATCCCGCCGCGTTTTTCCCGTGCAGTTTTTAAAATTTCAGTGAGCTCGGCGGCGAAACGAACAAACTCCGAAAGGTCGGGATATTTTTGCACAGTTGCCGTGTCGCCGTTCATGATCGCAGTGATTTCCTTGTAGGTCATGCGGTGACGGGAGCGGATCACGCTCGGTTGGATGCGTTTATTCAGCACTTTGCCGTTTTTGTCAACTGTCATCAGGCAGGACAGGGTAAGGCGGGGTACGCCCTCGTTGAGCGAACAAATGTCGTTGGAAAGGGCGGTAGGGAGCATAGGCAGTACCCGATCGGGAAAATATACGCTCGTTCCGCGTTTAAACGCTTCTGCCTCGATCACGCTTCCTCGTTTTACATAGTGGGAAACGTCGGCAATGTGTACGCCGAGCAAATAACGGTCGCCCTCCTTTTTGATGGAGATTGCGTCGTCGATGTCCCGCGTGTCCTCGCCGTCTACGGTGACGATCAGTTCGTCCCGAAGATCGAGTCTGTCCGCAAGCTCATCCAAAGGGGAACGTTTCGCCTGCCGCTCGGCTTCGGCGACCACTTCGGCGGGAAATTCTTCACGCAGAGAATGCGCGCGGATCAAGGCGGTTTCTTCGGTGAAAAAGTCGCCGCTCTTGCCTAATACTTCAATAATTTCACCCGTTACGAAATTTTCGCGGTAAGTAAGCAGTTTTGCAACCGCTTTCGAGCCGTTCGTGCAACCTTTCGTTTTGTTTGAGGGAATCACGACGTCCTGCGAAAATTTTCTTTCGTCGGGAACAAGGTATCCGCCTCGTTTGTCGGTATGGAACGTACCTACAAGCTCCTTTTTTCCACGCTCCAAAACGGCGAGTATTTCGCCTTCGTCGCCCTGCCTTCCGCCTACGGCAATCGCAAGCACGGTATCCCCGTGCAAGGCGCCTCCGAGCGCGCGGTGGGGGATAAATAGGTCGGGAAGGGCGGTGTTGTTGGGGATAAAAAATCCGAATCCGCGTTCGTTTCCCGAAAGGACGCCGCGGATCGCTCCGAATTGTTCTGCCGTGCCGAAGCGGTAACGGGAATCGCGCAACAACTCTCCCTCACGGCAGAGCGAATGCAGAATATCCCGAAGTCCGCCGAGCTCGCGCTTTCCGAGGCGTAATTTTTTTGCGATCTGCTCGTCGGTGAGAAGGGCAAACTTCCCGCATTGTATGAGTTCGAGCAGAGATTTTTTTGCGTTCAAACTGATTTGACTCCTTAATGATAACTGTTTTCGAAAGGAAATTCTTCCGAAATTGTTTTGAAATAAAAGGGGCAAGCCCGAAGCCGCCCCTTTGGTAATGCGAATTTTGCTTTGTCGTTAGAATGCCAAGCCCCAAATACCGGGAATTTGCACGATAAAGAACGCAATGGCAAATAAAGCGAGTACCACAAGACAAATAACCGTCCAAAGTTTAAGCTTGGCTTCAAGAGATTTTCCCTTGTTTTTTCCATAGAACGTTTCGCTGGAACCGCCGAGCGCGTCGATCCCTTGCGAATTACCGGGTTGTAACATAACGAGCACGATTGCCGCAAGCGCCGCAACGCCCATGCAAACGATAAGCGTAAGGCTTACGGCACGGTATGCCGTATAAGATTCGGGAGAGCCGAAAGCTTCCTCCGCAATCAACAGGTTATTGAGCATTGCCAAAAGATTCATAGTGACCTTTCCTTTTATATTGCAAAATACGTTTTTCATTATACCATATCCGCAAAAGAATTACAACCTTTTTTTACCGTTTTTATAAAAAAATATCAAAACAAAGCGGAAAAACGACTTGCATTTTTTTTGCGCTTTCCCTCATTCAGGCGCCCGCTACGATTGACAATTTTTCTCAGATGCGCTATAATGAAAAAAGTATGGAAAACATCGTGCTTATCGGTATGCCTTCGTCGGGCAAAAGTACGGCGGGGGTGCTGCTCGCAAAAAAAATCGGCTACGGCTTTATCGATTGCGATTTGCTCATTCAGGGCGAAGAAAATATGTTGCTTTCCGATATTATCGAAAAAAAGGGCGCGAATGGTTTTCTGAAAATCGAGGAGCGGGTAAATGCGGGTTTGCACGCTTCCCGTTGCGTGATTGCAACGGGCGGAAGCGTTTGCTATTTGCCGCGCGCAATGGAACACCTCGCGGGAATCGGAAAAATCGTCTATTTAAAGCTCGACGAAAACGCGATTGCGCGTCGGATTCCGAGCTTCCGAAAAAGGGGCGTTGTTATGCGCGGAAATATTACCGATTTAAAAGGATTGTTTGCGGAGCGCATTCCTCTTTATGAAAAGTACGCTCAAATCACGGTGGACTGCAACGGACAGACGGTGGAGGAAACCGCCGACGCGATCGTTCGCGCGATAGGGTTGATATGATGCGTGTGTGTATCTTCGGCGCGGGCGCGATGGGTACGTCCTTCGGCGTGATGCTGACCCGTGCGGGAATTACGTGCGACCTTGTGAGCCGAAACCGCGAGCACGTTTCGGCATTGAAGGGCGAGGGGGCGACCATTCTCCTGCCCGATGAAAAAACGGTCTGCCAAAACGTCAACGCGCTTTTACCCGAGGAAATGGAAGGGGAGTACGATTTGATCGTGCTTGCGACCAAGCAGAGGGAAAACCGCTCTATTGCGGAGCAAATCAAGCCCTATCTCAAACGGGACGGCGCGCTTCTTACCGTGCAAAACGGCTTGCCCGAAGAAGGGTTGGCGGAGGTTTTCGGCGCGAATGCCGTTTACGGCGGAGTACTCTCTTGGGGTGCGGAGCTCGTAAAGGGAGGCGAAGTAAGAATTTCGAGCGATGCAGGTTTTCACGTCGGAGTCGGCGCGCTCGGCGCGGGAGAACGGCTCGGAGAAATTGTCGATCTGCTTTCCGATGCTTTCAACGTTACGACGGGTAATTTATACGAACTCCGTTTTGCAAAGCTCGCCACGAACGCCTGTTTTTCTACGCTTTCCGTCATTTCGGGCTTGCCTTTCGGTGTACTCGCCAAAAAATACAGACGCATATGTATGCGTCTTATCCGTGAATTGTTTGCCGTCGCAAGGGCGTACGGGGCAAAGAAGCTGCCTCTCAACGGACACGATTTATTTAAAGTCTTCCCTTTTTGCGGAGGGATTTTATTGCCTGTTGCATTAAAACGCTACCGCCATACCTATTCGGGAATGCTCCGCGATTTGGAGTCGGGAAAGCGGTGCGATATCGACTTTGTTGCAGGCGCGGCGGTAAAGGCCGCGAAGCGCAAAGGAGTGGAAACGCCTTATTTGGAACGGGCGGTGGAGCTTGTTCACGATATCGAAAACGGGCTTGCGGAAATTGCACCCGATACGTTAAAATTGCTGAATATTTGAGTTTAAACAGTACTATGTCAGACATAGGAGGTAAAAAAGCGTTATGAATTACAAAAAACTTGCCGAAAAACTGCTTCCGGGGGAGTATCCCGCCCTTGCTTTTTACGAGGAAAAGTATCCGCCCCGCGCGCTTGAAAAGGGTGCGGAGGTCACTCGGCTTGCGCCTTCGCCTACGGGATTCATTCATCTCGGAAATTTATTTGTGGCGATCGCCAACGAGCGTATTGCCCACCAGAGCGGTGGAGTTTTGTATCTTCGCATCGAGGATACCGATTTAAAGCGCAAAGTGGACGGCGCGGTGGAGGCGGTAAAAAACGCGCTCCGCTATTTCGATATCAAATTCGACGAGGGAGCGGAAATCGAGGGGGCTGAGAATGCATACGCGCCCTATTATCAGCGTCAGCGGGCGGAGATTTACAGGGCGTTTGCAAAAGATTTGATTGCGCGCGGCAGAGCGTATCCTTGTTTTTGCACGGAGGAAGAGTTAACTGCGCTCCGCGAAGAACAAACCGCAAAAAAGGAAATTACGGGATACTACGGTAAGTATGCGAAGTGCCGTGATTTGACGGAGGAGGAAATCGATCGAAAGCTTGCCGAGGGCAAACCTTTCGTCATTCGTCTGCGTTCGCTCGGCAATCCCGAAAATAAGCTGAAATTCCGCGACAGGATCAAAGGGGAGATCACCGTTACCGAAAACGATCAGGATGTAGTGATTTTAAAGAGCGACGGCATTCCAACTTACCATTTCGCTCACGCGATCGACGACCATTTCATGCGCACGACGCTCGTTCTGCGCGGTGAGGAGTGGCTTGCTTCTCTTCCCATTCACATAGAGCTTTTCGACGCGCTTGGTTTCGAGCGTCCCCGCTACGGGCACAACTGTTCGCTCATGAAGCAGGACGGAGAAACCCGACGCAAGCTTTCCAAGCGCAAAGATCCCGAACTTTCCTTGGAGTTTTACCGCATGGAGGGCTATTATCCCCGAGCGGTCAAGGTTTATATGCTCACGCTCCTTAACTCCAATTTCGAAGAGTGGTATCTGAAAAACCCCGACGCGCCTCTTGAAAATTTCAAGTTCAGCGTGGAGAAAATGGGCAAAAGCGGCGCGCTGTTCGATTTGGACAAGCTCAACGACATTTCCAAAAACGAGCTTGCAAAGCTTTCCGCGCCGGAAATGCTCGTTTTCCTTAAAGCTTGGGCGGAAGAGTACGGAAGCGAAGCGCAACAGGCATATTTTAAAGACGAAACGTATCTCACCCGCGTGCTCGATTTGTGCATGGGCACTTCGGGAAAAAAGCGCAGAAAGGATTTCACCACGGCAAAGCAGGCGGTAGAGTTTATCGCATACTTTTTTGAAAAAACCGCCCGCATTGACGAATATCGGGTAAATAATGCGGACAGAACTGCGATTTTACAAGATTTTCTTGCCTCTTACAACAATTCGGATGATGCGCAGGTTTGGTTTTCCAAGGTAAAAGCGGTAGCGGGCGCGCACGGCTTTGCGGCGGAAATGAAGGATTATAAGCAAAATCCCGAAGCTTACAAGGGAAGCGTTGCCGACGTTGCCGAAGTGCTGCGCATTGCGGTGACGGGAAAAGCCAATACGCCCGACTTGTGGTCGATCATGCAGATTTTAGGCGAAAAAGAAACAAGGGCGCGCATCGACGCCGCAAAGGAGTAAAGATGAGCAGGGCAGACGAGCTGTTTATTGCCAACTGTAACGACATTATGCAAAACGGCGTATGGGACACGGATTTGCAGGTTCGCCCGCATTGGGAGGACGGCACGCCCGCTCATACGGTGAAAAAATTCGGCATTGTAAACCGCTACAACTTGCAGGAGGAATTTCCCATTCTTACTATTCGCCGCACGGCGTTCAAATCATGCGTGGACGAGCTCCTGTGGATCTGGCAGAAAAAGAGCAACAACGTCAAGGATTTGAATTCCCATATTTGGGACAGTTGGGCGGATGAAAACGGCTCTATCGGGAAGGCTTACGGCTATCAGCTTGCACAAAAGCATATTTACAAGGAAGGGGAGTTCGATCAAGTTGACCGCGTTTTGTATGATTTAAAGCACAATCCCGCTTCCCGCAGGATCATGACGAATATCTACAATTTCAGCGATCTACACGAGATGAATCTATACCCTTGCGCTTATTCCATGACCTTCAACGTTTCGGGAGACGTACTCAACGGCATTTTAAACCAACGTTCCAACGATATGCTTACGGCAAATAATTGGAACGTCGTGCAATATGCGGTGCTTCTTATCATGTTTGCGCAGGTGAGCGGGTTTAAGGCGGGCGAACTTGTTCACGTGATTGCCGACGCGCATTTGTACGATAGGCATATCCCCATTGTGAACGAGATTTTAAACAACCCGCAGAAGAAAGCGCCCCGCCTTGTCGTAGATCCTTCGGTCAAGAATTTTTACGATTTCACGGTTGACAGCTTCCGTTTGGAGGATTACGAGTTCAGCAAACTGGAAATTAAAATTCCCGTTGCCATTTAATGAGGTAATATGAAAGCAATTTTTCACGCAGATAGAAACTGGGGCATCGGGAAAGCAAACGATTTGATGTTTTCGCTGCCCAAGGATATGAAGTTTTTCCGCGAAACGACGAAGGGCAAAACCGTCGTAATGGGGCTGAATACCTTGCGCTCTTTTCCAAACGGCAAACCGCTCAAAAACCGCGTCAATATTGTTTTGTCGCCCGAGGACGTCGACAAAGACGTGATTACCGTCCACGGGCTTGACGAGCTTTTTGCGGAAGTCAAAAAATATCCCGACGACGATGTGTTCGTGATCGGGGGGGCAAGCGTCTACCGTACGCTCATTCCGTACTGCACGGAGGTGCTGGTAACGAAAGTGGATGCGGACGGGGGAGCGGAGGTTTTTGCGCCCGATCTCGACGCGGACGACGGCTTCGAACTTGCCTACGAGAGCGCGCCCGAAGAGGACAACGGCTACACGATCCGCTTTTGCACCTACCGCAACCGCCGTGTAGCGCATTATTCCTGTTAGTTTCAAACAAAAACCCGCCTCGGCGGCGTTTTTTTTGATATTTTTCAAAAGGGAATCATTTTTTGTTGTGAAATTTTCCCGTTTGGTTTACAATATTCGGGATAAATACATGAGGTGAAGATTTTGGTTCGTGAAGATTTAAGAAACATTGCGATTATTGCGCACGTCGACCACGGTAAAACAACGCTCGTCGATCAAATGCTAAAACAGGGCGGTACTTTCCGCGAAAATCAGGTTGTGGAGGATCGCGTCATGGATAGCGGAACGCTCGAACGGGAGCGCGGTATTACCATTTTGGCGAAAAACACATCCATGCGCTATAACGGCGTTAAAATCAATATCGTCGATACACCGGGGCACGCGGATTTTTCGGGCGAAGTGGAACGCTCGCTCAAAATGGTTTCGGGTGTGCTGATTTTGGTGGATTCGGCGGAAGGGCCCATGCCGCAGACCCGATTTGTTACCCAAAAGGCGTTGGAACTCGGCTTGCGTTTGATCATCGTTGTAAATAAAATCGACCGTCCCGATGCGCGGATCAAAGAGGTCATCGACGAGGTGTTGGAACTCTTAATGGATTTAAACGCCACCGACGACCAGCTGGAAAGTCCGTTCGTGTTCTGCTCGGGAAGGGACGGAACGGCTTCTTTGGACGAGAATACTGCGGGAACCGATCTTACGCCCTTGTTCGATACGATTTTGTCGCATTTCCCTCCCTTGGATTTGGATGAAACGGGTGCGCTTCAAATTCTCGTTTCTTCAATCGATTATAACGAATACGTGGGGCGCATCGGAATCGGCAGGATTGAACGGGGTGTTGCACGGCAGTCGGCTGACGTTACCGCTTGCAATTATAACCGTCCCGAAGTACGCGTGCGCGGGAAGCTCGTCAACCTGTACGAAATCGAGGGATTGGAGCGCGTTTCCTGCGAGAGTGCGCGGGCGGGGGACATCGTCTGCTTCTCGGGGCTTGAAAAAATCAATATCGGCGATACCGTTTGCGCGAGCGAGGCGGTTGAGCCCGTTCCCTTTGTAAAAATTACCGACCCCACCGTAGAAATGATTTTCTCGGTAAACGATTCTCCTTTTGCGGGAAAAGAGGGAAAAATGGTAACGACCCGTCATCTTCGCGACAGATTGTACCGCGAACTTTTGCGCGACGTATCCCTGCGCGTAGAGGATACCGATTCCGCCGACGCATTCCGTGTGAGCGGACGGGGAGAGATGCACCTTTCCATTCTTATAGAAACCATGCGCAGAGAGGGTTATGAATTCCAAGTGAGCGCCCCCAAGGTCTTATATAAGGAAATCGACGGCGTGCTGCACGAGCCTGTGGAGCGCTTGATTGCCGACGTTCCCGGCGACATGACGGGGCCGGTATTCCAAAGCATGGGACAGCGTAAGGGCGAGCTCCTGCACATGACGGCTATGGGGTCGCGTATGCGCTTGGAGTTTTTGGTGCCCGCGCGCGGACTGTTCGGGTATAAGAGCGAATTTCTAACGGATACGAAGGGCGAAGGAGTCATGAGCTCCGTATTCTTTGAATATCAGCCTCACAAAGGTGAAATTCAACGTCGGGAGTCGGGTTCGCTGGTTGCGTTTGAAACGGGCGAGGCAGTTACCTATGGCTTATTCAACGCGCAGGCGAGAGGGATTCTGTTCATCACCGCGGGCACCGCGGTCTACGAAGGCATGGTGGTCGGCGTTTCTCCCAAGGAAGGGGATATCAACGTGAACGTATGTAAAACCAAACATCTCACGAACACCCGTTCTTCTTCTTCGGACGATGCGCTTCGGCTGATTCCGCCCAAAAAACTCAGTCTGGAAGAATCGTTGGAGTTTATCGGTGACGACGAGCTTTTGGAGGTCACTCCGCTCAATATTCGGATCCGTAAACAGATCTTGGACGGCGAACTGCGTGCAAAGGAGCGTGCAAAAGCAAAATTGCAGGCATAAATTGCACATATAACGCATAAAATAAGTACTATGTCAGACATAATAACCGCTCTTACGGGAAAATATCCCGTTTGGGCGGTTTTCTTTTGGAGAAAATCCGTCATAATTCCGTATGCGTGACAATAAGTATAGACTATGCAAAACGAAACGATTCCGAGCGTATTTACCTTAGAACAACAAAAAAAGCTGACCATGACGGGCGTCGAGAGCGTCGAATCCTTTTCGCCTACGCTGATTGTTCTGCGGGTTGCGGGGAAAAAGGTACAGATTGCGGGCAACGGATTAAAGGTGCTTGCATTTAATCAGGGCAGCGGCGGTTTTTCCGCGAGCGGAGAGGTTTCCTCTGTCAAATTTGCCGCCGTGAAAACGTTAAAAAGGCTGTTTCAATGAACGGAGCAAACGAGTTTTTTGTTTTTCTTGTCTGCGTGACCTGCGGGATCGCGGGCGGGTTTCTCTACGATTTTCTCTATTGCATTCGCTATCCGTTTCAGGCGAAGTGGGTGCGGTATGTTTTTGACGCCTTATTTTGGGTATTGTTCGCGGGAATTTATCTTTTCGTTGCCGTTATGACGGGAATGCCTTCGCTGCGCTTCTTTACCTTTTTGGGTTGCATCGGCGGATTATTTCTCTATTTGAAAAGTTTCCATAAAATCGTTGCTTTTTTTGCGCGAAAGGTGTATAATGGTGTTACCAAACGAAGAAAGGATAGGAACGTATGTCCCAGAAAAACGCACAGAGCGCAAATGAAGAAAAGTTAAAGCGGGTTGCGGTCGGAATGACGGTTGCCGGCGTTCTTCTCGTTTTGTTTTTGCTTATCATTCTCATTATTCAGTTCGTGCAGATCGGCGTAGCGCGGGCGCAGACGAGAGAGTATGAGAAGCAGGAGCAGTATTACAAGACGGAAAATGAGAAATTAGAGAAAAATATCGACTATTACGAGAGCGAAGAAGGGCTATATTGGCTCGCAATTCATCAGGGTTGGGTCAGCCCGAGAAATTAACATGAAAATAGCAGTTATCGATATCGGTTCAAATTCCGTTCGCCTCATGCTGTGGGCGGACGGAAAAGCTTTATATAAGCGTCTTGAAACCACCCGTTTGGGCGCGGGCTTGGAGAGCGGAATGCTGTCCGAGCAGTCTATGGCGCGTTCCGTCGCGGCGATTTGCAAATTTTGCAGGGAAGCGGAACAGGGGGGTGCGGATTTTCTTTGCGCGTTTGCGACGGCTGCGGTGCGCACGGCGAAAAACGGCGGTGTGTTTTGCGAGCAAATCGAGCGCGCTTGCGGATTAAAAGTAGACGTCGTGTCCGGCGAGCATGAGGCGCTCTTGGGGCTTTACGGTGCGCTCGGCGAACGTGACGGAGGCATCGTCGATATCGGCGGCGCCAGCACGGAAGTTTGCTTTCGGGAAGGGGGAAAAATCACGCTTTCCAAAAGCTTGGAGGTCGGCGCGGTACGTTTGTACGACGCCTGTCGCGATGAGCGCGCCCGCCTTAACGAATTTTTGGATGCCGTGTTGACGCCGTTAAAAGGAAGTAAGGCATCGGGTATGAAATTGTACGCTGTGGGGGGAACGGCTTCCGCGCTTGCGCAAATCAAGCTCGGTAGCGGCGTTTACGATCCTGTGCGCCTGCAAAATCTTGCGCTTTCCAAGAAGTGGGTTGCCGATACGGCGGACAAACTGCTCGGCATGACGGTGGGCGAGCGTCTTTCCGTTGCGGGAATGGATCGCTCCCGAGCGGATATCTTGGCGGGCGGCGCCTATCTTCTCGGAAAAATATTGCAGGAGCTGTCCTGTTCGGAAATTATTTTTTCCGACTGCGACAATTTGGAAGGTTATCTCGCTTACAAGGGGTTGGCATGAGCGGTCGGGCAAAGAAAATCGCATATCGGATCGTAGAGCTCCTGCTCGTGCTTTTCGCCGCGGCGGGCGTTTTTTTCATGTTTTATACTGCGTTTAAAGCTGACGTTTTACGAGATCCCTTATCGATTTCCATTTGCGTTGTCGGCTTCTTGGTCTTGTACCCCGTTGCAACCGTTCTCTTGCATGAAACGGGGCATCTCGTTTTCGGATCGGTCGTAGGATTAAGGTTTTATTCCTTTTCGATTCGATTTCTTCAAATTGGGCGCGGCGGAAAGGTTTGTTTGAAACATAACCCCGATTTTGCGGGAAAAACGGTCATGCTTCCCAAAAAAGAGAGGGGCGTGCGCGGAAAACTGATCGTTTTCGCTCTCGGCGGCGCGATTTTCAACCTTATTTACGGTTGCGTTTTCCTTTTGCTCTACTTCTTTGTTCCGCAAACGCCCGTAATGCTCTTGTTTGAATCGCTTGCGCCCCTGTCGCTTTTCGAGGGCTTGCTTGCGCTCTATCCCGCGGAGCTTTCGGCAGGAAAAACCGACGGGAAAATTGTGCTCGAACAAATAAAAAATACTCCCGATGCGCGCGTTATGCGGGCGGTACTTACGGCGCAGGGGATTTTAATTACGGGCAGCTATTTGGACGTCTCTCGCGAAATGATTTTTGAAACGCCCGTCGTCCGAGAGGACGATCTGCTGTTTTTGTCCTTAATTCAGCTCCGTTGGCAATATTGTTATTTTTGCGGAGAGAAGGAGGAAGCGCTTTCTCAAATTGAACGCTTGCGTACGCTGTGCGACTATACCGACAACGAAGAAATCTTTTGCGACGTCGCTTGGGGACTGGCGGTGCTTGGCGGGAACCGCGAGGGGGCGGAAGAATTTTTAACGGAAAACCGCATTCAACCGTCGCCGATCGTGCGGGTTGCGCTCTACCGTGAAGGGGAAGAAGAAGTTTTAAGGGAAATCGAGCGCGAGCTCGCCGTCGGGATCAAAGCGTTGAAAGAAAAAATGCTTATGGATTCAAGAAGCGCGTAAAATAAAAAGCTCTGCCCGAAGGCAGAGCGGTTAGAAGTTTTTGTAACCATCACAAAATCCTCGATGAGCGAAGGATTGTCGTTTTTCGGACGTAAAATCGGGAAACGGTTACTCGGTGAGCCCGAGGAGATAATCCGACGTAACGTTAAAATAACGTGCAAGCTTCGCGATATTCGAAGCGGTCGGATCACTCTTATTTGTTTCCCAATAGCATACGATTCCCAAACTGACGTTTAAATCTTTCGCTACGGTAGCCTGAGAGAGACCTCTCTCTTTTCTGAGTTCCATAAGTCTATCTGCAAATACTTTCATGCCTTGATTCTAATATATTGTCGTTTATTTGTCAAGCGTTTGCGCGTAAATTTTCATTTGGTTTTGATGAATTTTTCTTGACTGTCAGCCTCAATTCCTCTTGGAAAAATGTTTTCAAAACTTATTATATCAAAATATCAAAAAAGTAAAAGTAAAACAGGAGAAAAATGCTTGCAGTAATATTTGTCTGTCATGGAAATATTTGCCGTTCGCCTATGGCGGAGAGCGTGTTTTATCATCTTGTAAAGGAAGCGGGTTTGGAGAATCAAATTCGGGTCGATTCCGCTGCGGCGCATACCGACGAACTCGGTAATCCGCCTTATTATAGGACGCAAGAGGTGCTAAAAAGCAAAAAAATCCCGCTTGTACCGCATAAAGCAAGGCTTTTGACGGCGAAAGACGGGGAAGTGTACGATTATATTATTGGAATGGACGACTACAATGTACGGGACATTTTGCGCATCGTAGGGGATCGGCAGGCGGAAAAAGTGCATCGTTTGCTCGATTTTACGGCGGCTCCGCGCCCAATCGCAGACCCTTGGTATACGCGCGATTTCGAAACGACTTTTCAGGAAATTCTTGGCGGTTCCAAGGCGCTTTTGGCGCATATCACTGCAAAAAAATCTCAGTAGCTATAATGAATATTTGAGGCATATATACGACTTATATCCGCGTCATGATTTCGAAATAATCATCGAAGGTCTTTTTGCAACAGTCGGGATCGGAAATGGTGACGAGTCCTGTTTTGAGAGCGGGAAGAGCAAAAGACATGACTACGCGGTGATCGCCGAAGCTGTCTATCGTGCCGCGATGAATGGGAGCGGGGAATACGGCGATCGAGTTTTCGCTAACCTCCGTTTTGATTCCCAGTGCGGCAAGGTTTTTTTCAATGGCGGCGACGCGGTCGCATTCCTGTTTGCGTATGTGCGCCACACCCGTTAAACGAGTGGGGGAAGATGCAAAGGGGGCAAGCGCGGCAAGCGTCAGCGTTTGGTCGGAAAAATCCGTTACGTCCTCGCAAAAGCCTTTAAAATCGGTTACGGAACTGCCGTCGGCAAGCAAGCCCTCGTCGAGTTGCCTAAACCGGACGCCTCTGTTTGCCAGCAAACGCAAAAATTTCATATCTCCCTGCGCACTGTTTTCTCGTACTCGCCGTACGAGCACCTTTGCGGAAAAGAGCAGGGCAAGCGAATAAAAATAGCACGCTCCGGAAACGTCGGGCTCGACGGTTATATGGTCGGGTGCAGTTTGTGCCGGATATACGGTAATTTCGTCGCCCGTTCTCGTCCAATCAATGCCGAATGCCTCCAACGATTGTAGCGTAAGCCCGATATAACTTCCATACGTGCGGGTTCCCGTCAGCTTTAATCTAAACGGGGTTTCCCGCATGGGTGCGGCGAGAAGAATTGCGCTTGCGTACTGCGTGCTCGTGTCCGTATCTACCGCGAGTTCGTCTGCGGTAATTCCGTTTGAACGTAAACGTATGGGCAGACGCCCGTGTTCGTTCAGATATTCGATTTGTACGCCCGCCTGTTCCAAGAGGGCGAGAACCTCCATAGGCCGTTTTTGCATTTGCGGGGAGGCTGTGATCGTATAATCTCCTCCGCAAAATGCGAGTGCCACCGTGAGAAAACGAGCGGCGGTTCCTGCGCTCATTACGTCGATTTCGGCAGTCTTGATGGGAATATCCCCGCCGCAGCCGTGTACCGTCAAGCGCTCTGCCGATTGCTCTACGCAAATTCCTAATGCTTCCAAACAGCTAAGGAGGGCGCGGGAATCCTCTGCAAAAGTCCCGCAATCGAGAGTTACCGTACCTCGGCTAAGCGCCGCGAGCACAAGCGCGCGGTTGAGAAGACTCTTGGAGGCGGGCACGGAAACGGCGATTGTTTGCGAACGGGATTGAAATTGCTTTAAGCATACGGATTTCATAGAAGAAACATATCATATTTCCACAAAAAAGTCAACGGAGTGGAAAATATTCTTGAAAAATCGATAAAAAGCTGATATAATGATAAGTATGGAAGTTTCTTTTGTTCGCTCGCGTAGAAAAACGCTGTCTTTCACGGTAGACCGTGAGGGGCGAGTTGTCGTACGAATGCCTTATGGAATTTCCAAGGCGCGAGCGGTTGACTTTTTGGGGCTTCATCGCGATTGGGTTGCAAGGCAAATTGCGCTGAGAAGCAAGAGAATGGATTTGAGCGACGGAGCGGAAATTTCCTTGTTCGGGGAACGTCTTATTTTTGCATGCGGAAGAGAGGGGCGTAAAGGCGGCGTACTGTATTTGCCCGAGGAGGGGCGGGAGTCCGCACTTGCGAATTATACAATCCGCCTTGCGCGTAACTTCATGCGTAAGCTTACCGAGGAGATAGCGCAGAAATACGGATTTTGCTTTTCGGGTGTGAAAATCACTCGTGCGCGCGGAAGGTGGGGTTCGTGCAGCGGGAAAGGGAACATATCTTATACCTTTCGGATTGCGTTTTTGCCTCTTCCTGTGATCCGTGCGGTAGCGGTTCACGAGCTATGCCACACGCGCCACATGAACCATTCCGCTTCCTTTTGGCGGGAAGTGGAAAGAATCGTTCCCGACTATGCATTGGTGCGAAGAGAACTGAAAAAATACGAATTTTTGATGAATTCTTTTTAAATTTGATTGTTTACATAGTATTATGTGTGACATAATTATTGATTTTGGCGATAAATAGAGGTGTTTATGAAGGTAATCGTCTACGGGCTCGGTATCATCGGCGGATCTGTCTGCGCCGCGTTAAAGCGTGCGGGACACACGGTTTACGCAAAAAACCGCAATAAGCATTCTATCGCATATGCCTTAGAGCATAATATAATAGACGGCGAGGCGCGCTCCTACGAAGGGGCGGACGCCGTGATTCTTGCGTTGCCGCCCAGCATCGTAATGCATGAGCTCGACTGCGGCAACTTCCCCGAAGGTATGATAGTTGCGGACGTTTGCGGGGTGAAAGAGCCTCTTGAAAGAATCGTGCTTTCCCGCCCCCGTGCTTATCGCTATGTCGGGCTTCATCCTATGGCGGGCAAAGAAACTTCGGGTATCGCCTCCGCGAGCGCGGATATGTTTCGCGGCGCAAATCTTATTTTTACCCTTAACGAGGGGACTGATAAGGCGGCGCTCGAAGTGATGAAACGGCTTGGGAAGGATATGGGCTTCTTGCGTTTTGTGGAGTGTTCTGCAAGACGGCACGACGAGATGATTGCGCTCACTTCGCAGCTTGCTCACGTAGTGTCGAACGCTTACGTAAAAAGTCCTTTTACGGAAATTTGTATGGGTTTTACAGGCGGGAGCTATCAGGATATGACGCGCATCGCGGGCGTCGACGAAGTTATGTGGTCGGAATTGTTTTTCCTCAACCGCGAAAATCTCATCGATGAAATCGAGCGGCTCAGACAAGAGCTCGGTCGCTTTTCGGACGTTCTCGAAAACGGCGATGAAGAGGAATTGCAGGCGTTGATGGTGGAAGGAAAGGATTACTACACGCGCTTTTTGCATAAGAATTGAATTTTTCATGTGAAAATCAGTCTAAATTCCATTTACAAATTTTCATTTATATATTATAATAGAAATTGATGATTCAATGCGAGCTCACTGTTTTTTCCCGTTTTCACGGCGATGAAGAGCAAATTTCCAAGATCCCAAATGCCCGCGTCCGGAATGCGGGCGGTTTTACGGAGCTTTTTTACGAGTACCAGGGAGATCTTGTAAAACTTAGGTTCAACGGGCAAGAATTTGAGATGAAGCGGACGGGCAGAGTCGGTTTCCGCCTTGTCGTCTATAAGAACGGTAAGGGATTTCTTCGGCTCGACGAGGGCGGTATGGGCGGCGAAACTCCGCTTGTTACCGATTTCTATGAAGTGCGGGACGAAAATTGCGTTGAATTCGCATATCGCTATGAAAGCGCGGGCGACGAAGAGTCGCAAAGAGAAAACATAAAGCTAATAATGAAAAAATCGGAGGAGAAATGAAAATACGTTATCTTGGACACTCGTGTTTTTTGCTTACGGAGAGCACGGGTACGAGTATCGTAACCGACCCGTACGGCGACGTCGGGTTTGACTTGCCAAGCGTTACGGCGGACGTGGTGACGATTAGTCACGACCATTACGACCACAACAACGACAAGGCGGTCGGGGGGAATCCCGTTATTATCAAGGAAGAGGGGAATTACGAAATCGGCGGGGTAGGCATTACCGCTATAAAGAGCTATCACGACGATGAAAACGGCGCGAAGCGCGGTGAGAATCTCATTTTCAAGTTCCGCATGGACGGGCTTGAAATTTGCCACTTGGGCGATATCGGGGAAGAGTGCTCTTCATCCCTGTTGGAAATGCTCCTGCCCGTACACGTCTTGCTCATTCCCGTGGGCGGAACTTATACCATCGACGCGGAACAGGCGAAGGAGTACGTAGACAGGATTATGCCTTCCGTCGTAGTGCCTATGCATTATAAGACGAAGGGGCTGAACCTCGATATTGATAAGGTGGGTGCGTTTTCCGACTTGTTTGAGGTGTCGGAAGAGGAAGAGCAGGTCGTCGAACTCGACGGAAATGTTTTGGAACTCTTCCGCGACGATATCACCGACGAGAGTACCAAAATAGTAATTATGGAGAGGGGGAAATGAAGATAACCGACTCGTTAGAGAAGCGGTATCGGGATTATTTAGAAACACTATCACTCATGAGCCTGCGCGTGTTAGGCAGAAGTTCGGGCGTATCCAAAGCCTCTTCCTTAAATAAGGATTTGCTAGTGGAGGCCCTGATCGACATCTATACGAACAGATCGCTACCCGCTCCGCGAACCAACCGCGGAGCGCCCGCCAAAGAAAATTTTATCGATCCCGCTATTTTAGACCAGCTTGACAGGATTCGCCGCTCTGCAGAGGAGCAAGACGATCTATTTTTTACAGTTTCTTCGGGGGATCAAGAGCCGAGTATTTTCGACTCTCCCGTTTACAAAGGCATTCTTGAAATTACCACCAACGGCTACGGCTTTTTAAGAGCAAAAAACTGTCAGCCCTCCGCGACGGGGGAGGACGTTTTTGTGTCGGCTCCCGCTTTACATGCTTTAAAGCTTAGAGAGGGGGATTTTGTTGCGTGTACCGTCCAACCTGCGCAAAAGAACGGTTCGCCTGCTCTTGACGTCGTTCTGAGCGTGAACGGTTTTCCTGTGGGAAAATATGAGCGGCGTCCTCACTTCGACGCGCTTACCGCGCAATATGCACAAGAAAAGATTGCGCTTTCCAAGTCGGATAATTCTTTATCCCTGCGTATGCTCGATTTATTCGCACCTGTTGGAAAAGGTCAGCGCGCGCTTGTGATCGCTCCGCCCAAAGCGGGCAAGACAACGCTTTTGAAAGACGTTGCGCGGGCAATTTCCCAAAATCATCCCGAACTCAACTTGCTTGTGCTGCTGATAGACGAGCGTCCCGAAGAAGTGACAGATTTTCGTATGAGCGTTTCGGGAGCGGAGATTATGTATTCTACTTTCGACGAGGGTGCGGAGCATCATATCCGCGTGGCGGAACTTGCGATAGAACATGCAAAGCGCATTGTGGAACTGGGGCAGGACGTCGTGGTGCTTCTCGATTCCCTTACCAAGCTGACCCGCGCATACAACGCGGTGAGCGAGGGGAAAGGAAAAACGCTCACGGGCGGTTTGGACGTCGGCGCGTTTGCGGAACCCAAGAAATTTTTCGGGGCGGCGCGCAATACGATGGAGGCGGGAAGCCTTACCATTCTCGCAACCGCGTTGGTGGAAACGGGCAGCCGAATGGACGACGTCATTTACGAGGAATTCAAGGGCACAGGCAATGCGGATATCTTTCTTTCCCGCGATCTTGCGGAGCGCCGTATTTTTCCCGCAATCGATATTCGGCGTTCGGGAACACGGAAAGAGGAGCTTCTACTAGAAAAAGAGGAGCTTGCTTGCATCTACAAAATGCGCGAAAAACGGCTCACCGAAAACGTGGCGGGCGTTATCGATATGCTCGGACGAACGACGGACAACGCCGATTTTATCGCCCGACTTCCCAAATGGCTTGCAAGTTATAAGAGCGAATGACGTAATTTTACTGAAAAACCCCGACCGTAAAACGGTCGGGGTTTTTAAATTACTTGGTTATTTTTTCGGGCGGACCTGCACGTAATACGCCGTACCGAATATAAGAACGCCTACAAAGAAGATAACGGGTACCGTTACGAAGGTCGCGAGGGTATCGCGGTCGGTAAAGTCGATATTTACGGCTAACGCAATGATCAGCGTGACGATCACAAGCAGTACGTATAGGACGATCGCATTGATAATAGCGGGCGTCACCGTTCTGAGCGAGTGCTCGCCGTAGCGATTTGCAAATGCAATTCCCGTAATGAGTAATACCGCAAGTCCGATCGCCCAAATGAAATAGGGGTAGTAGACGGGAAGAGCCACTTTTCCAGAGATTCCTAAAAGCACGCTTCCGAGAACGACGCAGAAGGCAAAGAAAAAGATGGCGCTAATAAAAAGCGCTTTCCCCTTATGAACTACGCTTTTCGACTGTTGGGCGATCACAGAACGGGGCTTCCCGCCCGCGGTATAGATGCGAATGCCGTCGTGTTCCGCGCAAGCTTCCAAGTCGTAAAAATCGATTCCGTCGAGGGAGGTCACGCGGGATTCCCGTACGCTCGGAGCGGAGGACGCGGGGGCGTCCGTATTCACCGTGTTGGCAAAAATTTTGCGTACGGCGGGGCGATAGTCCGATTCGTCCTCTTCGTCCTCGATCGCCAACGATTCTTCCGCAGGCGGTTCGTCGCCTACGGGAGGGGACACGTGCTCGTAAGCGGAATTCTCCGTTTCTTCCGCGGGCGCGCTGATGAGCTCCATAAAGTTGCGGTGCAACAGCTCTTTTTCCCGTCTACGAAAAGCCTCTTCCTGCTCCTCGCGAATCTGCTGTTCGCGGTGTACGAGTTCCTCCTCGTAGGCGGTTTTCAGCGAATCGATCTCTTCTTCGTAGCGGGCGCAAGCTTCTTCGTAACGCCCGCGCTGTTCGTTGAGTTCCGCTTCCTGATCGCGGATCCGCTCTTCGAGGGCGAGCTTTTCCTCGTCGGTAATCAGCGTTTGCGTTTCCGCTAAGCTGTCTTTTTCGCGGGAAAGTCTGCGTTCGCGTTCGGCAATTTCGCGTTCGCGCCATTCCCGTTCGCGCAGGAAAGCGTCGTTGCGCGCCTCCATTTCCAATTCGTATTTTTTTCGCTCTTGCTCGAATTTTTCCGCGGCTTCCTGCAAGGCGATCCGTTCCTCTTCTAAGCGGAATGCGTTTTCTGCAAATTCGGAACGTTCCTCGGCAATTTTGGCGAGCTCTTCGTCGATTTGCGTCTGTCTTTCGGTCAATTCTGCGCTCTTCTCGGAAAGCTCCCGTTCGGATTCCTCCCGCTGCCGTTTTTCTTCCGTTTCTTCTTCCCGAGAGGAGGTAGAGGCACGGGTGGTGGTGTCGCGGAGGACGCGCATATCGACAAGCCCCGGTGCGGGATTGCTGAAATCGAAATCCTTATCCGAAATCAGGCTGTCGATCACCGTTCTCGAATATTCCCATTCCGATTGATTGATTTCCGAAATTTTCTTTCCCGCGTCCGTTAAAGAGAAATATTTTCTCCTGCCGCCGCTCACCGATCCGCCCCAATAGGAGGTGATGTATCCCTCGCTTTCAAGGCGTTTGAGAGCACTGTATAAAGAGGGCTGTTTTAGCGTGTACTGCCCGTGGCTTTTGCGCTCGATTTCGGAAATGATCTCGTAACCGTATTTGTCCCCGTCGTAGAGCGCGCGAAGAATAATCGTGTTGATGTGTCCGCGAATTAAGTCGGAGCTAACCGATTGCTTGTCCTCGATTTCTTCTTGCATGTTTTTCCTCTAATCTTTATAAGACTATACATACTGATTATACAGCATTCGACAAAATTTGTCAATGGCTCGAAATACTATGCCTGACATAATTTCGCTATTTTTTGCGATTTTTTTCATAATTCGGCGAAAAAAAGCATAAAAAGTGGCGTGGGAATCTTTCAAGGGGCATTTTTTATCGTGGGAACGGGCATCGGTGCAGGGTTTATCTCCGGTGCGGAACTCGCGCGCTTTTTTCCTTCCGTCGGCTTCGTCTTGCCCGTGATGCTCTCTTCGGTTCTCTTTTTTTTGGAGTGTCTTTTATTTCTGCGCCTCGGCAAACGTTACGGAGGATATTTCGGAACGCTGAATTCCTTATTCGGGAGAGGAGCGACGGTCGTGAGCGTCGTAATTTGCCTTTGCGCGCTCGTGCCGTGCGCGGGAATGCTTGCGGGTCTGAATTCTTTATTACCGAGCCTTTCGCCTTTGCCCGCGCTTGTTGGACTCGCCGTCGTTCTATTGTGTATCCGTAAGGGAATGGCGGGGATATCTGCGCTCAATTCCGTGCTGGTGCCCGCGCTTCTCGTCTTTATTTTCGCCTGTTCGGGCGGAGGTCGGGCGGAATTTGCTACGGAAAACCTCCTTCCTTACGGAAACGGATTGCTCTATGCATGCATGAACGCTTTTCTCGCCGCGCCCGTGC
Organism: uncultured Clostridia bacterium; assembly: GCA_947088135.1. Taxonomy (GTDB): domain Bacteria; phylum Bacillota; class Clostridia; order Christensenellales; family Borkfalkiaceae; genus Gallimonas. Next base: position 4,621 of record CAMUFJ010000008.1, on the reverse strand, counting down.
TTATGGATGCGGGGCGAGAGATGAAGCGCACCGTCCCGCCTGCGGCGATGGCGTCTGCGGTCATCGGCGCGGGGGCTCTCTGTATTTTGTCGGCGGTATACGGTGCGGGCGACGGGGCGTTGAACGCGGAAATGCCGTTTTTGTTCGTCATGCGGGGAAGCAAGCTCTTTTTCGTTGCCGCCGCGCTCGCCATTCTTACCTCGCTCGCCTCGGCGATTTATCCCATGCTCTGTCTTTGCGGTCGGCTGAACGGCAAAAAAAAGAACGCCGCAAAGATTGGCGTTCTCTTTGCGGCATTGTTGCTGTCAAGTCTGGGAATCGGCGGGATCGTCCGCGTGCTCTATCCTGTGTTGGGATTTGGCGGAATGATTTTGTCAGCTTTCTGCATTTTTTATGAGCACCTTTTCAAGAAGCACCACCAAAAAGTACATACCGGCGGCAAGCACGCAGAGGATAAAGGTCGCGCTCATCACAAGGTCAAGTTTAAACACTTGCCCGCCGTAAACAATCAAATATCCGAGCCCCGCGCGCGAAACGATGTACTCGCCCATGATCGAGCCGATCCATGCCATGCCGACGTTCACTTTCAGCATGGAAATAAAGGACGGGCGCGCCGAGGGAATTACAAGCTTTTGTAGAATTTGCAATTTGGTTGCGCCCATAGAGCGCAAAAGCAAAATTTTATTTTTGTTCGTTGCGAGGAAGGCGGAGAGCATATGCATGGTGGAAACGATAATGCCAACCAAAACCGTCATGAATATGATCGCCTTACTGCCCGTGCCGAACCAAATGATGATGAGGGGACCGAGCGCGATTTTCGGCAGAGCGTTCAGCACGACGATGTACGGTTCTAAAACTTTGCACAGCGTGTCGCTCCACCAGAGCGCGAGCGCGATGACGACGCCCAAGCCAACGGCAATCGCAAAGCCGACAAGGGTTTCCGCCAAGGTGACGCCGATATGGTAGAAGAGGGATCCGTCGCGATAAAGAGATGCTATGGTCGCGCCGATCCTCGACGGAGAACTCATGAGGAAAGGGTCTACCCATCCGCAGGCAGTGGATAATTCCCAAAAACCGAGCAGGATTGCAAGCAGTCCAATCCTCAGTCCCCAGACGAGCGCAATATTCATGCGCCGTTTTTTTATAAATTTTGCGTGTTCGATGGAATATTCTTGCTTTTTCATCCGTTTAATTCCTTCCAAAGTATTTCAAACCACTCCGAAAATCCCCGCATTTCCCACCGTTTCAGTGGATTGTTCACGCCGTCGAAGTCGAGCGCGTGCTCATAGGACACGCGCGCGGGGCGTTTCGTAAGCACTAAAACGCGGTCTGCAAGCGAGATCGCTTCGGAGATGTCGTGCGTGATGAGGAGCGCGGTTTTTCCTTCGCTGCGGATAATGGAGGACACGTCCTCGCAAACATTGAGCCGTGTTTGATAGTCGAGCGCGGAAAAAGGTTCGTCTAAGAGAAGAATGTCGGGGTCGGAAGCCAAGGTGCGAATGAGCGCGGCGCGCTGCCGCATTCCGCCCGAAAGCTGAGAGGGATAGCTCCGCAAGAAGTCTTTGAGCCCGTACTTTTCAGCAAGCGAGATCGCCCGCGCTTTATTTTCCGGCGTACCGATTTTTTTCACTTCGAGCGGGAGAAAAATATTCTTTTCAATGGTGCGCCAAGGGAAAAGTTCGTCCTTTTGGAGCATATATCCGAAGCTGCCTTGGCTCTCCACCTCGCCCGCGGAGGGCTTTAAGAGCCCTGCCGCAAGGGATAGAAGTGTTGTTTTACCGCATCCGGACGGGCCGATGATTGCAACGAATTCTCCCTCGTTCACCGAAAAATTCAAGTTTTCCGCCGCCGTCGTTTCTCCGCGCACGGTATGATACGTGAGTTTTACGTCCGTAAATCTCAAAATTTCTTTTTTCATAAGCGGTTCCGTTCCGTATTTTTTCTTGTATTACAAATTTTTGTATACGTCTTTTACGTAGCTGTTATCTACAAGCGTAGCAAAATCTCCGCGTTTTTGCAACTCGCCCGCGCTTGCGATAATGTCCTGCAAACGCTCGAAGCTTGCTTCCGTCATCGCCATATCCGTCTTCCAAGCGTCGATGCCTTGATAGCTTTTGATACTTGCGGCAAGCGATTCCACGGAGGTGGAGGGGAAGTGCGAAACAAGCGAGGGCGCAATTTCCTCGGGCGTCTTTTCCTGCGCGTATTTTACCGCTTTGAGCATGGCGCGAAGGAAGCCCTTCATCTCGTCGGTGTTTTTCTTGATCCAAGACTTTTTCGCCGAAAAAGCGGTGTAGGGAACTTCTCCGCCCGCTTCGCCGACTGCGGCGACGATATAGCCCTTGCCCGCCGCCTGATATTCGGAAGCCGTAGGCTCGAACATGGTGCAGTAATCTGCCGTGCCAGCTTCGAACGCGCCCGTCATTAAGTTAAACGCCACGTCAAAGTTGAGGTTGATTTCCTGCTCCGTGAAATCGTGCTCCTTTAAAACGTACTCGAAGGTCATCGCGGGGACTCCGCCTTTTCTACCCGCAAGAATTTCTTTTCCTTTCAAATCCGTCCATTCAAAATTCGGCTCCTGCTTGCGCGAAACGAGGAAAGAACCGTCCCTCTGTGTCAAAAGTCCGAATACGGTGGGGGGATCGCCCGAGCCGCCCAAATTTACGTAGAGCGCGGCTTCCGGTCCGCAGAAGCCGATGTCGGCGTCACCCGAGAGTACAGCCGCCATTACGGCGTCCGCGCCGCCTCCGTTGGTGAGCTCGATTTTTAATCCTTCCTCCTCGAAATACCCGAGAGAATCGGCTAAGTATAGCGGCGCGTAGAAAACGGAGTGCGTCACTTCGTTGATTTTGAGCGTCGTTACGCCGTCCGAGTCCCCGCCGCATGCAGAGAGAGGGAAGAGCGCCATCGTCGCCGCGCCGAGGGTTGCCAAGATTTTTTTCAACATTTTAATAAATTTCCTCCTGTCAATCGTACGGCCCGAAAAAAGGACGAGAGATGGGATTTCGCGCATGCTTTTTCGGGTCGTTCTCCTTGTAATTTTCAAGAATAATATATAGTATGTTGACACGAGAATAATTGACAACGCCAAGAAAAAGAGTTATAATGTATTCTAATCGACAAAAAGCTCAGGAAACGAACATGAAAGAAATGCAAACGACCTATGCCCCGAAAGAATTCGAAGACCGAATCTATACGGAGTGGCAAAAAAAAGACGTATTCCATGCGGAGATCGATCCGAATAAGGTTCCTTTTACGCTCATGATGCCGCCCCCCAACGTTACGGGGCAGCTTCATTTGGGACACGCTATGGACGAAACCATGCAAGATATCCTTGCGCGCTTCAAGCGTATGCAGGGCTATTCCGTGCTTTGGGTTCCCGGCGTCGACCACGCCGCGCTTGCGACGGAAGTCAAGGTTGCAGAGCAAATCAGACAGGAGGGGCTGACCAAAGAGGGTTTGGGCAGAGAAGCGTTTTTGGAGCGCGTTTGGGCGTGGAAAAATAAATACGGCAACCGTATCGTGGAACAGCTTCAAAAGCTCGGTTCTTCCTGCGATTGGTCGCGCCTTGCCTTCACGATGGACGAAAAGTGCTCCCTTGCCGTTCGCGAAGCTTTTTTCAGGCTGTATCATAAGGGGCTCGTATACCGCGGAAGTCGTATCATAAACTGGTGTCCCGGTTGCAAGACCGCGCTTTCGGACATTGAAGTGGAGTACAGCGAGGACGTCGGTTCGTTTTGGCATTTCAAATATCCCGTGGAGGGCACGGACGAATTTGTCACGATTGCGACTACCCGCCCCGAAACCATGCTCGGCGATACGGCGGTTGCCGTAAACCCGAAGGACGGACGGTATTCCGCTCTCGTCGGGAAAACGCTCTTGCTTCCGCTTACAAACCGTAAAATTCCGCTCGTTGCCGACGACTACGTCGATCCCGATTTCGGTACGGGTGCGGTGAAGATCACTCCCGCGCACGATCCCAACGACTTCGAGGTGGGGCTTCGCCACGATCTTCCTGTACTGCGCGTGATGAACGACGACGGCACGATGAACGAATCGGCGGGAGAATACGCAGGGCTCGATCGCTACGAAGCGAGAAAACGCATTGTAGCGGATATGGAAAAGCTGGGGCTTCTCGTAAAAATTCAGCCGCATACCCATAACGTGGGGCATTGCTCCCGTTGCGGTGCGACCTTAGAGCCCATCGTGTCCAAGCAGTGGTTCGTTAAAATGGCGCCTCTCGCCAAGCCCGCGATCGAAGCGGTCATGAAGAGCAAAACCAAATTTACGCCAGACCGCTTCGCGAAAATTTACTACAATTGGCTGGAAAACATACGCGATTGGTGCGTTTCCCGTCAGCTTTGGTGGGGACATCGAATTCCCGTTTGGTATTGCGACGACTGCGGGAAGGAAACCTGCGCGGTGGAAGCGCCCGCTGTTTGCCCCGAATGCGGAAGCAAAAAGCTCAGTCAGGACGAGGACGTCTTAGATACTTGGTTTTCTTCCGCTTTATGGCCGTTTTCCACCTTGGGCTGGCCCAAGCAAACGCCCGATTTCGAATATTTTTATCCCACCGACGTGCTTGTTACGGGCTACGACATTATTCCGTTTTGGGTCATGC
>CAMUFJ010000007.1 GCA_947088135.1 uncultured Clostridia bacterium | reverse complement strand
TATAAGCTCTATGGTCATTCGTTATATCCTCTTATTAGCGCCGTCGCCCAATTCAGTAGCAACTCCGACATTTCCTCAAACTTTACGCTTACACCGTTCTTCAACGCTTGTGCAGTAATTAGCACAGCAGACGGCGGATTTATTGTTTTTTGCAATTCCGCCTTTGACTTTATATATTTACCCGTTTCGTAAAACCAAACCGCTTGAATAACAAAGACTGCCGACTTATACAATGAGCGCAGTATATCTTCGCTTTTTTCGTGTACAAAGTTATGAACGCAAGCGTGATATACGTTACACGCGCCAATTCTTATAGCGCGCTTTACGGCTTGCTTATCTATCTTTTCCAATAATATATCGAGCGCACCTTTTATCGGCGTGGTATCGTAATAGAATTGAAACAAATCGCTTGCTTCCCAATTCAAAAGGTCGTCCTTGCCCGAAATAAATCCACAAATCAAATCTCTATTCGGTAAAGTATTGAGCATATCTCTATAAATCTTTAAGTCGTTTATTCTCATCTCGTCGAGAATAACTACAACGTCTATATCACTCATTGCAGTTGCTTCTCTTCTGCCATAACTTCCTTGCAACCCGATAAACCACACGCGCTCGGCAAAGGTCTGTTCGACTTTCTCCGTAAAATTCTTAATCCAAGTTTTTATATCTATCATATCTATCGTAACACTCCGCTAAGTTATTGTTTATCGTACAAACATTATAACAAAATTATAATAAAAACACAAGGATAAATTATTTATCCTTACAATGCTTTTATCTTTGTTTTTTTAAGGACGAGGCGCTGACGGTTCAATTTCTATCCAAACTGCAAAATAAAAGCGAACGCACAAGGCGTTCGCTCTTATTTTGGAGCTGCTGTCCCGCCGCACGTATTCGTAGTCTAAGGCGGCACAAGCGCAAAGCGCGCAGTAACGGATTTGAACCGCCGACCTCTTATTTGCCCCAAAAAAAGATTGCTCTCTGTTTTCATCCTTCTCTGCGCTTTTTACAATCTTTTTTCGGCGACCCCGTTTTTTTAAGGACGAGGCGTTGACGGTTCAATTTCTATCCAAACTGCAAAATAAAAGCGAACGCACAAGGCGTTCGCTTTTATTTTGGAGCTCCACAACCAACCTAAATTGAACCAATAAAAAAGCTTGATTTCGGTTGGTTTTTTTATTGTCAAGCCAACGGCGTTTTATGCCGCGAAAGCCGCTTGACATGAGAATGGCGTGCGGTAGGCTATTTTGCCAACGGCAAACAATAAGCCCCGCAGGGGCGGTACGTTTGGCTCTTTGCCTAAATACCGCACGCATACGAGGCTCATGTCAAGCGGAACGTGGAATAGATAGCCGTTGTTTCAAATCGTTATAACTTTAAGATTATAAGCATTTTGCGCTTTCCCGTATTTTTAACTTTCTTGTAAAAAGAAAAGCCCTGACTGTCGTCAGGACTAATTCTTATCGGGTTGTTATAATGAATTTCAATAAAGTTGTCAAACAGCACAACCTTTTTGATGAGATAACTAATTATCATTTTCGGTTCTTCCTCTAATGCTTGGGTGTAAAACTGCCGTATAACGCTCTCTGGAAGTCTTACGGCGCATTTACTGCGTTCTATGAGTATCTGCCTTTCTAATTCCTCTTGTTGCTTTTCAAGCTCGTGTAGCCGCTTATTCGTGGTATTGCTGATAATACCGTTCTCAATAGCGGTTACAAGATTTTCCAACGCTCTGTCTATCGCCGCTTTTTGCTTTGTCAAAAGTTTTAAGTTCGTGTTTTCGGATAGCTGATTATCTTGTAACTTCATGAGGTATTGAACGGCATATTCGAGAATTTGCGGCTTGCTTAATTCTTCGACGGTTGTTTCAATTACAAGTTTTTCTAAATCTTCTTTCTTTATCGGCGGAAGTCTGCAACCGTTGTGGTCTTTCTTTCGTCCGATACACTTGTAGTAATGTATCACTTCGCCGTTTCGCGCTGTCCCCGTGTCTGCGCTTATAGGTCGCCCGCATTCGCCGCAAAATACCTTATGACGAAGTAGATAAACCGTTCTTACGCTCCGTTTCCCGAATTTGTTTCTATTTACAATTTCACGGACTTTATTGTAAATCTCGGTCGGAATGATTATCGGATACATATTGTCTATCACTTCTTCGCCGTGGGTATATACGCCCGAATATTTGCTGTTCCGCAATATGTCGTAAACGGTATTACTTGCAAACGGTCTGCCTTTATAGAGGATACCTTTCTCGGTCAAAGACTTGATAATATCTTTTACATAAACACCGCTCGCATATTGTTCATACATATAGCGGACTTGCTCGGCTCGTTCTTCGTCTATAACGATTTTGTGGTCTACAACCTTATAGCCGAACAACAAGCCGCCGCCTTGATAATTTCCTTTCAACCTTGTTTCCCGCATACCGCGTTTTACCTTTTGGGAAAGCTCTGCGCTGAAATACTGGTTCATGCCTTCAAGTAAGCTTTCAAGGATAATTCCTTCGGGGGAATCGGGAATGTTTTCCATAGCGGATAATACTTTTACGCCGTTATCGCGTAAAGTCTTTTTGTGTATTGCCGTTTCGTACTTGTTACGGCTGAAACGGTCAAGTTTATAGCAAAGCACATAATCCCATTCCCTGCGCGCACTATCTTTTAACATGCGTTGAAAGTCGGGGCGGTTATCGTTCGTTCCCGTCATAGCTCTGTCTATGTAAGTATTGAGAATAAGAATGTTATTCCTTTGCGCGTATTCCTCGCAAACTCTCACTTGTCCCTCAATAGACTGTTCCGTTTGTTTATCGGAACTAAATCTCGCGTAAATCACTGCTGTTTTCACGTTACATAAACTCCTTTAAGATAGATTTTTTATTTGTCTTTCGACAAGGACGGACAAAACGGAAACGCATGGGCTTTTAACTTATAATCTTTCCGTTCGCTTTTCTGCAAGGGCTACCGAAGGTAGTGCATTTTACCCTTGCGGGAAAGTGCGTTTCCGTTTACGCTCCGCCGGTCGAAAGACAAATAGGTTAGTTGCATTTGGGCATTTGTTTTATCACTTCTTCGCTTGCCTGCCCGACAATGCAACCCTCGTCTATGCAAGTGAAGTTATCAAATAGTATCGCTTTCCTGCCGTCCACCCCGTAGGGGCAAATAATATCGTCGTCCAAAATGTCGCTTACGAAATAGGTCGGCAATTTCCCGCCGTACACAAGCCGCTCGTTGCTTTTCTCTATGTATTTGAGCAGATAACGCACGGATTGCATAATATCTTCCTGTCTGCATAATTCCTTGAAATCGTTCCTGCCGAAATACTTTTGAAAATGGGTATTTTGAAAGGTCGTTTGTACTCTATGTTGTTTCGTGCTGTAATCTTTCACTTCCACAAGCTCGCCTATCATAGCGTTATCGGGAATATAGAATATTCCGTGAAAGTGTAGTCGTTGTTTTTCGGGACTTCGTTCCCATACGCCGATATACTTCCAACCCTTACGGGCTACCATGTGTTTGAGCGTATTCCGCAACTTTTCTTTGAATGTTTCTTCCGTGTGTAATTCGTCGCTGAACGTGAAAGTTACAAAGAAATTCCAACTTTGCAGATACACTTTCCGCATGAGCCGAACGCGCCGCTTTGCCGAGTTATTCTTTTTTCGCTCGATATTGCTTTCAATAAAAGCGGCTGTTTTTTCTTTATCGTGGAAAGTATCTTTCAACTTTTCGGCAATAAACTTTTTCCGTTCGCGCTTGGGCAAGCTCTGACTTTCCGTATATGCCGTTTCAAACTTGGCTTTCGGACTGTCGGGCGTTTCTTCTTTTTTCGGTTTCGGCTTATATCTCCGTTTACGGCGCGGGAAATTTTCGGGCGGCATTGCGATATAATGACTGCCGTCGTGATAGACTTTTGCTTTTTGATAGGGCATGATTTATCTCTCCTTTTGATTTGTTTTTTTGCGGTAAATAAAAAAAGAGCAGAATACAAAACAATACAAATGTTTCGTACTCTGCTCTTTCTCAACGCAACCACTGTTCCTATGCGGAAATCTCGGCTTGCCGTTGAGCGGTACTATCTTAACTTTTACTTACCTTGATTGGGTTATTAAATTGTTTTTTTCGATTTAATTCTTTTGTGCTTTTAATTCTTTAATTCGCTGTAACAGCGTTTCAAAGAACGTGCGCCTTTCGTTTTCCGATAACAAATTATCAGGTTCTTCAATCGTTATGACTTCAAATTCTTTCGCGGACACCGTTTTCGCCTCCCGTTCGGATTTGCTTAATAAGCAAATCCCATTATACATGTTCCAAAAACTTTTTGCGGGGAACTCAAAGTGAACCAAAGGGTAACTAAAAGGGAACTAAAAGTGTACAAAATACATAAACACGGGGAAAACGCAGGAACAGCCGCGCGGATTAAAAAGGGCGATTCGCCAAGCGGGTTAGCGGTGAACGCCCTTTTCCGCGCGGCGTTTCGTTTCGCCGTGCGTATTTTGTTTTTAGTTGTTTTTGTTCCTATGTTTCCGCTGTGGCGGGGGCTTGAACGCGCCGCGAAGCGGCGCGCTCGTTTATTCAAGCCCCCGCCACAGTGCCAAATTCAATTTTTAGTTTTCTTCGTCAGTGTGAATTTGAATATCAACTGCCGTGTCTTCACTTCTAATTTCGTATTTTAATTCGGGCTTTCCATAAACATTGACTATTTGATGACTTGTCGCAAATGAGTTGTTTTCAAGGTAGTGGCTGTCATTAAATATTAGTTCTTCTATATCGGGGGAAAGGTATCCAAGACTGCCGTTATCAATGCAAATGGATTCTACCTTATTTATTAAACTCAAATTTTCTATATTTTCAGTATTGTCATCAGGCATAACTATAAACAAATAATCTCTTGCTCTGCTAACAGAAACATTTATGATATTTTTCTTATTCAAAAACATTTCTTTTGAAGCCGATATTTTAGGGGGCGGATTAAATACAGCAAACACTATATCACATTCGTCGCCTTGAAAACCGTGTATTGTCCCAACTTGAATATCTATACCTTGCGGACATTTGTATGAAGCAAACAGTTTATCAATTAAATCGGCTTGCGCTCTATAAGGTGCAATAATGCCTATACTGAAAATTTCGCCTTTATTTTTGATTACAAGCTTTTCGGCTATGAATTTCACATATTCAAAAGTAAATAATGCCGAATATATTTGATATGGCGTTTTCCCCTGTAAGCGTTTAGGCTTATAAATGCTTTCATATTTACTTACGGGAAACTTGATTAAATTCAACGAAGATACATTTATAAATTCGTCAATATTCAATTTCCGTTTACTGCTTTCTGCACGATTATGTTGTAAAACGCCGCCGTAAGCAAAAATACTATAAACATTGCCTATTGTAGGCACGCTTCTATATTGAGTAGTTAAAAGCTCTACCTTATAATCGTGCGGAACAGTCGTGGGGTTTGTAAAATTGTTTAACTCTACCATTGTATATATATTTTCATCTTTCCAAGCTTCGCTACGGGTAATCGGCTGAATTTGGAAAGGATCGCCTGTAATAATAAATTTTGTAGGTGTTTTTTTGTATAACGGGAAAATTATATTTGCAATGGGTATCATGGAGGCTTCGTCAATAATGATATAATCCCATTTTAACGCGCTCAAATGTAATCTTTCACCATTGGGCATAAAGAAATCATAGGGAAATCTTGCAATGGTTGTAACCGTAACATTTTTTGGTAAAACTCTAATATCAAATGTTTTATCCTTATAAATCCCGCTATGTTCGATTAAGTCATCATTTGAAGTTCCAAACCTTATTAGCCATTCGGAATACGATTTGCTTTTATCGCATTCCATTATGCGTTTAGTGATGACATCTGCCGCCTTATTGGTAGGTGTTAAAACTAAAACTTTTAAATTTTTATCTTCCTGCATTAACGGTAAAATAACTTTATTGGCTAAATGAGTAGTTTTACCTGTGCCAGGGGGACCAAAAATAAAATCGATTTTATCCGTAAGATTTGACTTTAAATTGAAATCATCAGCGTAGCCTAACGAATTAAAACCTTTTATCAGTTCTTCAAGCAAAAATGTAGGATTTTGGGCGTCTATTCTTGCTTCATTTACAAGCGACAAATCTATATCTTCAATCTCTGCCCCAGACTTTAATTTAGCTCTAACGGTATATGACTGCACATTCAAAACCTCTATGGCTACCTTTTTTGTTTGGTTGCCATAGTGCAATGTTAAAGGTATATCCGCCAAATCTTCCATGAATTGCGGAATATATCTATTGGGGTGTTTTAATATAAGCGTTCGTGTTGTGCCTGCTTCCAATTCGGCTTTTGCAAAGCAAATCGAAATTTCCCTACTGTTGCCGTTATCCTCACCGTCAGCAAGAGCTTCCATTTCTAATAGAGTTTTAAACCATAAGTAGGAATATTTTTCTGCATTGGCGGCGGTTGTCTGTAATTCTTGTAAATGTGCTATTCTTTCAATTTCAATACGACTTTTTTCTTCCGCCTGCTCTATCTTTTTATTGTAATCAATAGTAGGCTTTGTATAGTCATCTTCGTCATTATCGTCATCATCTGACAAATCAGAAGTGTTAGGCTTTTTAATTTTTTTGCGGATTTTTTTAATAACTTTTTCTACCGCAGGGGTAGTTGTTTTTTCGCCACTGTCATCTTCGTCATCGTTATCATCGGGTGTATTGTCTTTTTTTAATTTTTTCTCTATTAAACTATCTATTTCTTCGTCAGTAAATCCCGCAGTTTTTAATTTTTGTAATCTGCGTTCTTCGTCTGTAATGTTTTCTTCTTGGTTGGTTTGTTCAATAACTAACGGTTTGTCGTTAATACATAAAAATGATATTAACTCTTTTGCCCCATAAGTTGTTGTACAGTAGCTATCTGATAGATCCTCAATAAATATTGCATTAGCAGCGCTAAAAATATTATCTTTACTAAATAACCACTTTTGTGTTCTCAAATCAACAATATCAGTGGTGTCAAAAGGAGTATAATATCTTTCACGGAAAAAATACCGATAATGACCTTCTAAAATATCAATTAAATGTTTATTTTGCGATATAGTATAAGTTTCGGCAAATCGTAAAAGAATTTTCCATAATGCAACAGATAATGTAAAATCTTTTTTATCAACTATTTCTTTTATAACTTCTTGAAGCCCGTCAATTTTTTTATTTATCCATTCTTGGTATCTTGTTGACCTGTTCCAACTCTTTTTATGATACTTTTCCGCCTCCTCCTGTGATATTTCAATTTCAAAAATTTGCGGTAATGTTTTTGCACCCAACACTTTAAAAAAACAAGTTAATTTTTCTTTATTTTCTTCTCCAACTATTGTTAAATATTTATTAAAATCAATAAATTTTGTTGTTGGCTTCGCAGAAAAATATTTAAACAAATCATTATCTGGAATATAAAAATTTTGTGCTATGCCAACCTCATTTTTACCGTCATTTGATTTGCCGCTAATAAAAGATAGATCTTTTATCATAGCAATAAAGCTTTGCGACTGATTATTAGGGCACTCTTGATAATATTGAAAGAATTTTAAAAAATGACTTTCATAATCAGCCGCTGTTCCGTTTTTATATAAAGGTAAAATAATGTTGTATATTTCATCTTTTAAAGTCGGCTCTTTTATACCAATTTGCTTCAAGAGAGTAACAGTAGCTTCGTTATTTAGCAATTCTTGATTTACTGTTTTATAGCCGTCTATCCCTGTTGACGGTAAAAATAATACTTCTTGCCCGTTTCCGTCAAAAACTGCAACCGCATTACCAGCTTCATCTAAAAATATTGGCATATTTTTTACAGTATTTATTCTTGATGTCCTTTCAGATACCCAAGCGTAAAATCCGTACAGCCAATCTATTGGTTGATTTTCAATAAAACTTTTATCTAATCCGTCAAATATTCTTTTTAACCCACCATAAAGATAATTGCCTGTATAACGCCCCTTTAATAAGGCATTTTCGTCTAACCACATTTTTGTTATGGCATCAATGAAAGAAGATACAGGACTGTTTTCATTTTTCCTCTGTGTGTTCTCCCGTCCCAAAGACGTAAAAACCCATTTTGCTTCTGGATTATGACTTAATTGTGCTAATTGATTATTTCCAAATACTTCTGTTAACCTCGTTACAGAAGCCCAATATGCGTTCTCAGTGCTTGTATATCCGTCAATAGTGGGTAGCAACTCTTCGGCTTCAAATTTGTTTTTAATAGCAATATAGAACGGTTTAAATGATATTTTATCATTATCATCTTCGTCGTTAAACTCATCTTCATCATAAGGTAATATATTAAATATGTTGTCGTCAATTAAACGGTTGTTACTATCAATACCAATCTTTTTAAGCAATAGTAAACTGTCTGCCGCTAAATCTGCAAGCAATTTAATCATATCTTTATTATGTTGTTCGCCTGCTTTTATGCCCTCACGACTGTCAGTAAGTAAAAAAGGTGCATGGACTATAAAATTTAAGTTTGTTAATTCTTTCGTAGGGAAAAAACAAAATGCTTGCTCGTTTACGGGTTTAAGTTTTCCGTCATCTCCTATAAAATAACCGACTGAATATTTTGCGGAATGTTTTTCTGAAATTAAATATTCACGCGAAAATAACCAAAGGTTTTGGTCTATTAAGTCATCTCCAATATTATGAGTAAGTTTTATTAGTTCTGCCGTAATACCATTTTCTTTAAAACTCTTATTCTCATCAATATTTTTACCGTACAGCCCAAGAGTATCGGAAAATTCGAGCGAAACATATTTTAAGTTTGAAAGAAATAAAATAGGGTATTTTAATGTTTTTAACTTCTTTTCAATATCGCAATACGCTATTTCAGCCGTTTTTTGAGGGTGATTAAAAGGAAAAATAAATATAGTTTCATTAGGTAATCTTTTTTCATAATCATCTTCAATTTGAACAGGTACAATAAATCTATCGATATAAAAACGAAAATTCGGATCATAAATTTTTGGCGTTGTAGTGTATTGAAATACCGATTTGAAACCAACACCAAATTTTCCTATTTCAGCTGACGTTTTATTAGAATTAGCAATGGAAGTAATAGCGTTGATATCTCCCAATACGCCATTTTCGGTATCAGCTTCTTCTGTGTCGGGGTTAGATACAGAAAAGTGCCGACTTCCGTTATGTTTAAAAACAAGTCTATTTCCATACAATTCAAATTTAGCTTCTGTCGCCCCAGCATCATCAGCATTTTGCAATAACTCATATATAAAGTGTGCTTGGTCTGAATACTTTTCAACCACGCTATTTTTAACGCCGCGCATAGATTTTTTTTGCAATACTCTGTCGCTATCTATGCGGTCATTTTTTAATGCTTCAAAATAGATTTTTTCTTGCTCTGTCATGCTTTGTACTTCCGAAAATATTATTTTTTCACATTATACCATAATCTAACAAATTTCGCAAGAGCAGGTCTTATATAAAAAATAACGCAAGCTGAATTTTGGTTCAACTTACGTTATTATTGGAGCTGCTGAGCGGATTTGAACCGCCGACCTCGTCCTTACCAAGGACGTGCTCTACCTGCTGAGCCACAGCAGCATAAGTTACTCAATTAGTATAGTAAAATCCCTTGCCGAAGTCAAGCGATATCAGGCGGATTTTAAAATTTTTCCGTGCTTTTTTTATGAAAATCGCCAAAAGGAAATAAATCGGCGGGCGGGGAATATACTAATAGGTAATGAAACGCATTCTCTTTACGGGCGGCGGAAGCGCAGGGCACGTCGTGCCCAATCTCGCCGTAATGAACGAACTCAAATACACACACCGCATTACCTACATGGGCACGGGCGGAATAGAACATACCTTGATCGGGAACGCAGGTTATCCCTTTTTTCGGGTGGACTGCCCCAAGCTCGTCCGCTCCTTTACCCTCGAAAATCTAAAAATCCCCCACCGTCTCAAACAAGCCAAGCGGGAAGCGCTTGCCCTTTTGAATCGGGAAAAACCCGACCTCGTCTTTTCCAAGGGCGGGTTCGCGAGCTATCCCGCAGTAAAAGCGGCGCAAAAACTCGGCATACCCGTTTTCACGCACGAAAGCGATCTTTCCCCCGGACTTTGTACCAAGCTGATCGCGAAAAAATGCAAATACGTGCTCACCTCCTTCCCCGAAACCGCCGAACTCTTTAAAAACGGCAAATGTGTGGGTTCTCCCATTCGGCGGGAAATTTTAAACGGGGAAAAATCCCGCGCCATGCGCAAGTTTTGCCTGCCCGCAGGGCTTCCCGTGCTGTTGGTTTTGGGGGGAGGGAGCGGAAGCCTTGCAATCAATTCCGCGATCCGCAACAACTTGCCCGCGCTGTTGAAAAAATTCCGCATCTTGCATTTGTGCGGAAAGGGAAATTTACTCGACAATCCGCCCGCAGGCTACGTTCAGCGGGAATTCGAAACGGACATGGGAAGCGCATATGCCTGCGCCGATCTCGTGCTGTCCCGCGCGGGCAGCAACACGGTGTTTGAAATTTTAGCGTTAAAAAAGCCCGCCGTACTCGTCCCGCTTGAAAAAAATTCGCGCGGCGATCAGCTTGAAAACGCTCTTTACTTTGAAAAACGGGGGCTTTGCGCGGTTTTGCGGGAAGAGAATTTAAGCGAACTTCCCACGACGCTCAGCCGAACGATCAAAAACGCCGATCTTGCTTCCGCCTTGAAGGACGCCGACGTTTCAAACGGGACGCCCGCTATTTTGGAGCTCATAAAAAGCTGTATTTAAAAGTTAAGGAGCGAGCGTATAGCCATCGCCGAAAATGTCCGCCTGCAAATAGGTATCGGGCACCTTGCCGAGCAACACGCTCTCGCAGATGAGCACCTCTGTGAGCGAAGCGAAATTGCTCGTGCCAGACGGCATGACGATGGAAATATCGGCAACGATCTCCAAATAAATGGAATGCTTGGTTTGGTTGATGCCCGCCGTTTCGAACTTACTCACGAAACGGCACGCCACGTTGGAAATGGGAATGATTTTGATTTGGATTTTAGGTCCGAAGCCCGCCCATGCCTCCACGCCCGTGAGCGCGCCGAGCGGGATCTCGATCCCGCCCTCGCTCATCGACTGCAAATTTTGCTGGGACATATAGGCGGTGTCGCGCGCGATGCGGTTGATTTGCAGAGAGTTCGAAGTAATTGCGAGCACGTTCCCCTCTCCGTCCCGCTCCACGGAAACCAGATCTTCGTAACGGATATGGTCGGACAAAGTATAGTAAATAGCATCGTTGACGGCGACGGTGGTAATGGAACGCATACTCGCTTCCGAAACGGACTTCAACACCTCCGTTACGTTGCGCTGCACGAGCACGACGATTCCGATCAAAAGAAAAGCGACAAGCGCAACCACGATGGTGACACGTCTGCGTCTGCTCCTCGATAAAAACCTTTTCACGCTCTATATTATGCTTGCAGAAATTCAGATATGAGTTTGTCCCGTCCCCGTTCTTCCCTTTCCCGCCCGTAAGGAATCCGGTAATAAAATCAAGAACGCGGACGGAAAACCGTTCGCGTTCTATTTTCATCGGTTGTAAAAGATTCCGAATGCTCCGATTACATATCGGATTCGTAATGACAGTCGGAATACTGCGTGGGAGGCATGGTTTCGCCCTCGCCCACATAAATGGTATTGATGACGTTGCCGTGCCCGTCGATTACCTTGTACGAGCCCGTCTTAGGACAAACGTCGCCGCAATTTAATCTCATGTTTCACCTCCGATACTACTACTTTGCGCAATTGCGTTCGGTTTATGCGCGGAGGCGGAAATATTTTATAAAATTTGCAATGCGTTGAGCCAGAAGCAGGTAAGCGAAAGCAATACGAGGTAGAAAGAGAACCATTTATAATTGCCTTTCCCGATTACTTTGAGCATCACCTTGATGGCAAAGAACCCCGAAACCGCCGCAAAAACGACGCCGAAAACCATACCCACGATTTCATTGACGCCGAACGCGAGCGCGCTTCCCTCGCCGGGGAAAATGACGTCCTTCATTTCGAGCACGAATCCGCCCAAAATGACGGGAATGCTCATGAGAAAGGAAAATTTCGCGAGTTTTTCGGGCTTCGCGCCCGCGAACGTGCCTGCCGCAATGGTAGAACCGCTACGCGAAATACCGGGAAAAAGCGCCAACGCCTGCATAACGCCCATTGCCGAGGTGTTCAGCCAATTCAAATCCGCGTGCTTTTTCCGACGGGTCGCGATGAGTTCCGTAAAAAGAAGCATGAGCGCGGTGAATGCAAAGCAGATTGCAAGATACAGCACCCCTTGCGCGCCCGCAAACGCGGCGTCGATTTTGTCGTTAAACAAGAGCCCGATGAGTCCCGCGGGAATAGTTGCCACGACGAGCATCAAAAGCACCTTAAACGGCTTTCGGAACAAATCGCGGATATCTTTGCGAAAAACGACGACGACCGCGATCAGCGTGCCGACGTGAAGCATGATGTTTGTAAACATCATGGAGCCGTCGCTGATATTAAACCGCAGAATGCGCTGCAACAGCGATAAATGTCCGCTTGAAGAAACGGGCAGGAACTCCGTGAGTCCCTGCACCGTACCTAATATGATCGATTTCCAAATAGCTTCCCAAAGTTCCATTCAGTCCACCGTTACAAATTATCAAGCTCGAATAAATCGGAATAGCGTTCCTCATAAATGGTCGTGCAGGTAGAATTGCTGTACGCGCTCAAAATTTCCGCCTGCTGGTTGGAACTGTATTTATCCACAACGGAGGATTTCACCGCTTCGTACAAATGATACGAGAAAGTTCCCTCCGTTTCCATTTCCGCTTCCTTGAAGGTGAACGGCGCGCCGCCGTCGAACACGAACGTACAGTAGATGATATGCCAACCGTAGTCGGAAGGCGCTACCACGTAGGAACCCGCCCCTTCTCTGCATGCAAGCTGCGCCGCATATTCGAACTCGCTGACAAAGCTCGTTTTGCCCGTTACCACCGAATAGCCGTAGTAAGGATTCAAGCCCGCCGTATCGGTATTGTATGCAAAGGAAAGTTCGTTTATGACGGAGAACGCCTTGTTCTCGTCCGTGCCGTCTACAAAAATCTTGTCTACGTCGTAATCGCTGATAGCAACCTTGCCCGCGTAGTAAACGAAGCTCGCATAATCGACTTTGCCTGCTTCTACGTTTTTATCCTTGTAATAGTCGGCAACGCTTCTGTCGTAGTAGTTTGCGGTCTTAACGCCCTTTTCAACGGTCAAACCCGCGAAAGTAAGGTATCCCTCCATTTCGTCCATGAACTTGTCGATCTCGATTTTTTTGGGTTTGACGACGTAATCGCCGTCGGCGTCTTTCGTGACCGTGCCGTTGTAGGTGTACTTGCCGTAGTACTTGGTCATGGGCTCGTATTTATCGTTGCCCGTGAGACTGTCCTCGAAGAAGAGATACGTTCTGTCGCTGTTTCCGCCCGTATAGGCGTCGGCGATGATATCTTTATATTCGAAGCCGTGGTCGGTTTCGCCCGTGAACCAACTTGCACGCTGATCGGTCGCCTGCACTTCCTTCAAAAGCTTAGCGCGCTGAGCGAAGGAGTTGCCGTTTTTATCGCCGTAATCTGCATTGAAAGCGTTGAGCTTCGCCGTCTGCGTCTTGCTGAACGGGAGCAGAATATTGATGACGTATCCGTACTTGTTGGGAGTTGCGCTCTCCGCACCGTCGGAACGGGGAGAAGCGAGCAGGAAGGAGGTATCCGAAACTTTGTCAAGCGCTGATTCGAACGTCGATCTTCCGCCCTCCGCATTGAAGGTGTCCTCTTGCGTCGCACGAAGTTCCTCGTAATAGTTCTGCAAGTATTCCGCGTTCAGGCTTGCTTCGGCGACTTCCTCGTACAAATCGGAAAGCTTGTTGATGATCGCTGACTCGTAAGCGGATACGAGCTCGATTTTAAAGTAGGTGAGCCCCTCGAAATCCGTCGTGTCCTCGTCGCTGAAAAGCAAATCGTTTTGGCGAAGGCTTGCAAGAAACTTGTTGTACGCCCTTTTTCGGGTATAGGGCGAGGAACCCTTTACGGTTTCGTAAGATCCGCAAGCGGAAGCAAGCCCGCCCTTTTTGGCGTCGCCCACCGCAGTGTAAATCTTGTAAGTTTCGTCGAAATAATCGCTGTTCGAGGAATTCACGCCCGAAGGCAACGTACGCACCGTATCCGTGGAGGAAGAGGAATCCTCGTCTTCCTTGATGATGCTTTTCTCCTGCGAATCCAAAGTATTGTTGAAGAGCACGCGAGTCTTGTACAACGCCTGTTTCTCTTCGGGCTCGTCGAGGAAATACGCAAGCCCCGCGAGCTTCGCGTCGAAATCCGTCTTGCCCGCAACGGCGGCTTCATAATCCGCAATGTTGCGACCGTCTTCTTTCCCTTCCTCGTATTTGAGAATGTATGCCATGGCGTACTGAATGGTAAGCTGGCGGTTGACAAGGCTCTCGCTGATCGCCTTGAAGGTATCTTCGTACGTCCAACCGTAAGAATTCATTGCAGAATAGCCGCTGGAAACGAACGATGCGATCATATCCCGCTTGATGATATCCGCGGGCTTAATGACGCTCTTGTAATCTTTGAACTCGCCCGTTTGAAAAATTTCGCTCTTGCTGATATCTACGGTAGCGATCGTCTGCGCGTAATCTTTATGGGGATCCGTGGTAATAAGATCGCACCCTGCAAGAGTGCCGCAAGCCAAGCTTGCCGCAACCGCTAACGCTATGATCGCTGTTTTTTTCTTCTTCATGAAATCACTCCGATGCCGTGAATTGACTGTTTGCGGAAAATCCCGCACCATGCACTCTCATTATTATACCTTATTTTCGTCAATCGTGCAATTCTTTTTACGTGAAAATCAAGTAAAAGTTGCCGCAAATTTAAGAAATTTCGCCATCAGCAACAAGGTTTTTCCTCCGTCCGCCTGCGCGACGAAACGAACGACGGGCGCGCTCGTCATATCGAGGGAGATGAAACGCCCGAATTTCTCCATTGCCGCGGAGAGCGATTCCGCGCCGAGCGCCTTTAAAGATGCAAACGTAAGCGCACCCCCTTTCTTGTCTACGGCGACCTTGGTTACGCCGAAACGCGACGCATAGGTCTTTAACACGGCGATCACGAGCAGGTTGCGCGTTTCCATCGGAAGCGGCCCGTACGCTTCTTCCAAGGAAATACAAACCCGTTTGTAATCCGCCGCGTTTCGGATCTCGGCGATTTGCTTATAGCAGTCCATTCTGCCCGCGTTGGACTCCACGTAGCTTTCGGGGATATAGGCGGTCGCTTTGATATCGAGATCGACGCTCTCCTGCCTTTCTCCCGTGAGCTCCTCTTTGAGAATCTTGGCGTAGAGTTCGTAGCCGACTTTATCCATATGCCCGTGCTGTTCCGCGCCGAGCACGTTGCCCGCGCCGCGGATCTCCAAATCGCGCATGGCGATTTTGAACCCGCTTCCAAGCTCCGTAAACTGCATGATCGCTTTAAGCCGTTCCGCGGCGGTTTCCGTCATGATTCTCTCGGGCTTATAGGTGAAATAGGCGTGCGCAAGACGTGCGCCGCGTCCCACCCGTCCCCTGAGCTGGTAGAGCTGGGAAATGCCCAAACGGTCGGAATCGATGACGATGAGCGTATTCGCATTGGGGAGATCGATTCCGTTTTCAATGATCGTGGTGGTGACGAGCACGTCGTATTCCCCGCGGTAAAAGGAGAACACGTTTTTTTCAAGCTCGTTTTTTTCCATGCGCCCGTGCGCAACCGTCACCCGCGCCTCGGGCACGATCCGTGCGATTTGGTTCGCATATGCGTGAATGCTTTCCACGCGGTTATACAGCAGGAAAATCTGTCCGCCTCGGGCGATCTCGCGCACGCAAGCGTCGCGAACAAGCGCTTCCGTTTCCTCGGCGACGTAAGTCTGCACGGGCAGGCGGGCGTTCGGAGGAGTCTGTATGGTGGAGATGTCGCGGATTCCCGAAAGGGAAAGGTGCAGGGTGCGGGGAATGGGCGTGGCCGTCATGGTCAAACAGTCCACGTCCCGTTTGTAGTTTTTGATTTTTTCCTTGTGCTCCACGCCGAACCGCTGTTCCTCATCGAGAATGAGCAAGCCCAAATCGTGAAATTTAACGTCCTTGGATAAGAGCCGATGCGTCCCGATCAAAAGGTCGATATCGCCCCTTTCAAGTTTACTCAGCGTTGCGGTTTGTTCCCGCTCGGTGCGGAATCGGTTCAACGACGCGATGCGCACGCCGAAATCCGCCATGCGCGCCTTCGCCGTTTGAAAGTGCTGTTCGGAAAGCACCGTAGACGGACACATGAGCGCGACCTGCCTTCCCGCAAGTACGCAAAGATAGGCGGCACGGAGAGCCACTTCCGTTTTCCCGAACCCCACGTCCCCGCAGAGAAGCCGATCCATAACTTTGGTACTGCACATATCCTCCTTGATCTCCTCGAAGGAAGCGAGTTGGTCCGGTGTTTCCTCGTAAGGGAATGCGGCGGCAAATTCGTCCATGAGCTCGGGATATTCGGGAAAGGCGTAACCCTTTTGCTCCCGCCGTTCGGCGTAAAGCTGTTTCAAGTCGAACGCCATTTTTTTGAGCGACGCACGCACGCGCGCCTTTACCCGCTCGAATTCCCCACCGCCGATTTTGGAAAGCGCAGGATCGTCTCCGCCCATGTATTTGGAGAGCACGTCCATCTGTTCGACGGGCACGTACAGGCAGTCCCCGTCTTTATAGGCAAGCGCGACGTATTCCTTTACGCCGTCAGTCGTTTCTATCTTTTTCGTGCCCGTGATCTTGCCGACGCCGTATTTCTCGTGTACGGCGTAATCACCGATCTCGGGCGCGAGGAATAAATCTCCCCTGCGCTTTTTCACGCGTTTGGGCGCGGCGGCCTTGGTGTAAAGCTCCTGCGTTCCGATGACCGCGAGTTTGCACCCGTGCAATAAAAATCCGTTTGCAAGCTCCCCTTCGAGCACCGCGATCCCGTCGAGCTTCTCCAAGCGATCGGGAAGCGGAACAACGGGGAAGTAATTGTCGAGTAGTTCGTCGCGCATTTTCTGCGCCCGCTCGGGCGTGCCGCACCAAAGTATGACGCGATAACCCGTCTTGCCCCAATTCCGCAAATCGGTAAAGAGCTCGGGCAAGTTGTTTAAGTAGCGGTGTACGGGCGCGGAAGTGAAATTGTACGACTTCATGGGCGAGAAAAAGTACGTCTGCCCGATGAAGGACGCCAGCGAAAGCGCGCGCCGACCCGTAAAGGAAAATTCTTCGGGCGGAAGATACTGCTCGCCCGAGAAACTGAGCGCCTCCCCTTTTTCCCGCAACATGGAGAACCGTTCCCAGTGCTCCTTGTAAAGCCCGTCGAATTTATCCTTGATCTGCTTGCATTCGTCGAACAGGAACAGCGTTTCTTCTCCCGCGAGCGAAAGGAAAGAACAGGAATTCGAGAGAACGGGCAACAAAAAGTCGGAGCGGTAGCCGCCCGCTTCCAAATCGGAAATCACCGTTTGCAATCGCGCGTAAGCCTCGGCGTTTTGCGCGCGGGACAGCTCGGCGGATAACAATTTTTTCAGTCTATCCTCCTCGCCTTCCTCCAACAGCGCGTCCGTTGCCGCGACGATATCGAGCGTAGAAAGGAGCGGATAGCGTTCCCCCGTCACCTCGTCGTACGGTTTGATACTCTCCACCTCGTCGCCGAAAAAATCCACGCGCACGGGGTGTTCGCAATTGATGGGATAAATGTCGAGAATATCTCCGCGAACGGAAAACGCGCCCTTTCCGTCCACCGTGTATTCGCGGGTATAGCCCGCCGAAACAAGCTCCTCAACGAGAGCCCGCATATCCGTTTCTCCGCCGGCTTTCAGCTTAAAAACGCGCAGCTTTCGGGGCGCGAGCTGAACGACCGCCTCAACGTCGGCAACAAGCGCCTCAGCGCCCTCCTGCCATTCGTAAAGCGCGGTAAGACGGCGGTATAAACTGTCCTTAGAACCCGCTTTGCGATAGGTTAACACCTCGTCCTTGGCGCAAAGAAGCGTGCATTTTTTGCCCGAAAGCGCGGAAATGGCGGCGTGCGCCCTGCGCGCCGAAAGCGCGTCGGCGGCGATATAAACCGACCGCCCCTCGGCAAGCGAAGCAATGAAATATTTTTCCGCGTCGGAAACGCCGAAAACCGCCGCAGGAACGCCGCGGCGGAGATCCGTACCGAGAGCGGGAAACTCTCCGTTTAAATTGTCAAAACGAAAAAAACTCATTGCGTATCAAGTTTATTTATGATAATGATCCATGCGCCCACGAGGAAAAGCGCAAATAAAAAACTAAGAGTTAAATTTACCCATGACAATATCGATTTTCTCCCCGCGGGCAAGCAAAATCGCCGCCTCCGCGGCTCTTTTACAGGCGGAAGAATAGGTATCGTAGTCGGCTTCACGAACGTCCGCCAACACGTAATTTAAAATGGGAATATCGATTTCGGGGTCACGGATCCCGAGGCGGATGCGCGCAAAATCGGAAAAGCCGAGCTCGGCGATCACCGAACGCATTCCGTTGTGCGTACCCGCACTGCCTGCGGAACGAATGCGCACGCTTCCTTTGGGAATATCGTAATCGTCGTAGAGCACGACAAGTTCGTCTTTGTTGATTTTATATTTTGCGACGAGCTGTTTAACCGCTCTTCCCGAAGCGTTCATATAGGTAAGCGGGCGGGCGATAATTACCTTTTCGCCGCCGAGATACCCCTCCGCAACGCTTGCCTCGCATTCCTTTTTCTTGAATTTGACGCCCAAAAGCTCCGCGGCGTCGCCTGCGGCAAGATAGCCCAAATTATGATACGTTTTAAAATACTTTTGCTCGGGATTGCCGAGCCCCACAATCAAAAACATAGCCTTTATTCCGAAAAAACGACCGCCGCGTGAGAAGCGGCGGCAAGTAAATCATACCGTTATCAGTCGTAAATTTTGCTCATAGGCTTATCGAGATACACGTTCTCGATTGCCGCGGCAAAGAGATCCGCCGAGGACAAAATTTTGATTTTGTCGAGCTTTTTGCTCTCGGGAAGGGAAACCGTATCAAGCATGACAAGCTCCTCGATGGGAGATTTTTCAATACGCTCGATTGCAGGGCCGGACAAAACCGCGTGCGTACAGCAGGCGAAAATATTCTTCGCCCCCGCGTCCACAAGCGCCTGCGCGCCCTGAACGATCGTTCCGCCCGTGTCGATCATGTCGTCTACGAGCAAGCACTTCTTGCCCTGAACGTTTCCGATGATATTCATGACCTCCATCACGTTCGCCTTGGGACGGCGTTTGTCGATGATCGCCATGGGGCAATTCAAGCGTTCCGCCACCTTACGGGCGCGGTTTACGCTTCCGATATCGGGGGATACGACGATAAAACTGTCGTCCGCTTGCATCATCTTTGCGAAATAATTGTAAAGCATGGGTCCGCCCAACAAATTATCTACGGGAATATTGAAAAATCCCTGAATTTGCGCGGCGTGCAAATCCATTGTAAGAACGCGGTCCGCGCCTGCCGAAGTGAGCAGTTCCGCCACCAGCTTTGCGGTGATCGGATCGCGCGAGCGCGCTTTCCTATCCTGACGGGCATATCCGAAATAAGGCATTACCGCCGTGACGCGCCCTGCCGACGCGCGCTTTGCGGCGTCGATCATGATGAGAAGCTCCATGAGATTGTCGTTTACGGGATAAGACGTGGACTGGATAATGAATAAATCCCGTCCGCGCACCGTTTCGCCGATATGAACGCTCGTTTCCCCGTCCGAAAACTTGCCGACCTCGACCTCGCCGAGCGCAGTGTTCAGACGCTTTGCAATCGCTTCAGCCAAAGGACGGTTGGAATTGCCCGCAAACAGCTTGATTTCGTTTCCGTGTGTGATCATAACCCGATTTTCCTCGAATTTCTTTCGCATTTGCAAGCAAAACCGCAAAATTCAGTTTCGTAACTCTTCGGCTGAGCTTACTTATTTCATTGTAACTGCTTTCACGAATTTAGTCAAATGTTTGACGCGGATTTAACCGATTATATTTTTTATTTTTTTGCGACGCCCGTTCTTCTTGCCGCTTCCGCGACCGCCCTTGCCACCGCTTGATGCGCGCGGAGCTCATATGCATACGGCAGAATATAGTCGGGCGAAAGCTCGCTGGCGCTCACGCAGGAGGCGATCGCCTCGCTTGCCGCGCGCATCATCTCGAAGTTGATATCGCTCGCGCGCACGTCCAAGGCTCCGCGGAAGAGCCCGGGAAAAACGAGTACGTTGTTGATTTGGTTGGGCTTTTCGGAAGAACCCGTCCCCACGACCGCCGCGCCCGCCTCCAACGCGTCCTCGCGGGAAATTTCGGGCACGGGATTTGCGCAGGTAAACACAATGGGTTTTTCCGCCATGGAGCGCACCATATCCTTGCTCACGCAGTTTGCGACCGATACGCCCACGAATACGTCCGCGCCCTTCATTGCTTCGGAAAGAGTTCCCTTTATAAAAGTGCGGTTGGTAAGCTTTGCAATTTCCGCCTGCTCCGCATTCAGGCTCTTATCCCCCTCGCAGAGGATTCCCTGCTTGTCGCACAAAATCATGTCGCGGCAACCCAGACGCAGGAGAAAACGGGCAATGGAGATCCCCGCCGCCCCCGCGCCGTTTATAACGATTTTCAACTCCTCCGCCCTTTTCCCGACGAGTTTAAGCGCATTGAAGAGCGCCGCCGCCATGACGATCGCCGTACCGTGCTGATCGTCGTGGAAAACGGGAATTTCAAGCTCCGCTTTCAGCCTGCGCTCGATTTCAAAACAGCGGGGCGCGGAAATGTCTTCGAGGTTGATTCCGCCGAACGAGCCCTCCAACAGCTTGATCGTACGGATAATTTCCTCCGCATCCTTAGAACGGATACAGAGCGGAAAGGCGTCTACCCCGCCGAACGCTTTGAAGAGCGCGCACTTGCCTTCCATGACGGGCATACCCGCCTCCGGGCCGACGTCGCCCAGCCCCAGAACCGCCGTGCCGTCCGTAATCACCGGAACGGTGTTCCAGCGGCGGGTGAGCTCGAAACTCTTATCTTTGTCCTTTTGGATAGCAAGGCAGGGCTCGGCAACGCCGGGGGTATAGGCAAGGGAGAGTTTTTCGCGGGAATCCACTTCCACGCGGGAAACCACCTCGATTTTTCCCTTCCATTCGCCGTGCTTCTTTAACGATTCCTCTCTGTAATTCATATGCGCTCCTTTTGTTCCTTTTCATTATAACCGTTCTCGCCGTCCCCGTCAACCGTTTGGGCGCGCCGACTTTGAAAGCGCAGCTTTGTTCCGCCAAGGGGAAGGTAAGAATTACAATAACGCGCGCGTGGCAAAACCGCGCCTTTGCCTAAGCGGACCCCATTTGCCGCATACCTGCGGCTGAATGACTTTTGATAGAACAGCTCAACGCTCCTGTGATTTGGAGATAACGTCTTGGTTACAAGCTCGCAAATCTTTTCGGAACGAAAAGTTTGCGAAAAATAGAAAAAGGACGGTGTAAAAGACCCGTCCTCTTCAATCAACATTCCCCCCGAAATGGTGATAGCTTATTTTGTATACAACCGGATACAGGTCACACTGTAAGCGGGAGCGGTATAGCCCAAAGTGTTTTCCGTAAAATCTCCGATCGTATATTCTTTCGGCGCGACCTCGGTATTTTCAAGCGTGTTCACCGTCTTGTAGCTCTCGCCCGAAAGCACCGTGACCTTCGCGCTTCCGCGCAAAACAGCGTCGGAAAGCGCAACGTTCATGCGGATATCCTCTCCGCTTGCGTTGACGATCTTCACGAGAACGTCGCCTCCCTCGGTGCGCGAGGTCACGTAGTAAAGCTTGTCGATTTCCTGCTCCGCGCGCGCCCCCTTCAACGAGCAAGTCGTTAAAAAGCCGTCTGTAAACTTAATCGAAGAATTGAGCTTATAATCCCCCTGATTCTGCATAAAGAACTGCTGAACGTAGTAATTCGTCGTACGGAGAAGCTCGGTATTGGTGAAATACATCATATCCACCGCCCACTGCCGATCGCTCTCTTTCAAAGGCGCGAACATGGGCGCGTAAGCGGCAAGTTTGATGATATCGCCGTTTCGCTCGTAAGCCGTCATCATCGCCGCTTCGGAAAGCGCCGTGACCCAACTGTTGCGCCAAGCGTTGCCGTCGAACCCGAAATCGTTCCCCGAATTGTTTTTCGCCTCGTTCGCGGAATATTCCCCTACGAACACCTCGTAGTACTCGCTCGGGCTGTCCGCAGGGCGGGCGTAGCCGTCGTACATGGTGGTGTTTGTAAAGAAATCGGTATAGTTCATGTAGTAGTGCTGGTCGTGCACCCCGTAGTCGGCAATCTTGCCGATCACGGCGGATTTATTGTAGAACACGTTCGCCGCCCTCTGCGCAAGCCCCATAGAGTTCGGTTTGTCGCCGTGCTGGCATTGCGAAAACAGCGGCCCGTTCCCCACGATGAGCTTGACCGTTTTAAGAAGAGGGTCGGGATCTTCCGCAAACGCCTCCAAGAATTTTTCGTAGTACTGTGTGTAATAGATGCCCGACTGCTCGTTGCCGATGCCGAGATAGTCCATTTCGAACGGATCGGGATGCCCCAAATCGGCGCGGATCTTGCCCCACTTGGTGTCCGTTCCGCCCTTGGCAAACTCGATCAGATCCTTCGCGTCCTGAATGAAGTCGGCAACGCCGTTTCCGAATCTCCCCGAAAGCGGCTTTGGTCTGCGGTCGCCCTGCGCAAGCCCGCCCTGACAGCTCAACCCGCAGTTGAGCACGGGAACGGCGCTCGCCCCCACGCTCTCGCAGAGCAGGAAATACTCGTAAAAACCCACGGCATATTCCATTTCATAATAACCGTTCCGCCAAATATCGGTGTTCGCCGCCCGCGTAACGGGCTCGCCGTAGGTCGTTACCTCCGATATTTCCCCGTTTACGCTCTCTTTATACGTGAATGCGGGCACGACGTCGCCCCCCGTTTTCGCCACCGCACCGATCGAATTCTTCCAATCGTACGCTTCGCTGTCGCTCGTCCCCTCGATGACGCACCCGCCCGGGAAGCGGATAAACTTGGGCGACAGATCTTTGATCGCCTCGTAGACGTAGTTTTTGATGCCCACGGTGGAATCCGTCGTTTCGAATGCCACACCGTCGAGAAGCACCGTGCCCGCAGAATCGAACGCAAGCTCGAAATACAGCCCCTCGCTGCCCGTTTCTTCGGCGGGGGCGGACGCGGAATATTTCACCCATTCGTTGCTTGCCGTAAGCGCGACCGTCTTTTCGAAATACACCTTGCTATCGCTCTTGACGCGCACGGTCATGTTGCCGTGATAACTTCCCGTCTTGACAAAGGCGGAAAACGCATAATCGACGCCCTCTTTCACCGCAAACGGCACGGCGGGGAAGCCCGCGTTTTTCAGCGTTCCGCCCGAAGCGGGAAGCACGAGCTTCGCATAATTGGGGTTCACCCTCTCTCCGTTGTACTTTTCGTAAAGACTGCCAAGAACCCCCTCGGTATCCTCTACCGAAAAGGTTGCGCCGCTCGCCGTCCAAGCGTATTTCTTGTCGCCGCGCCTGTTTTCGAAAGAACCGTTGCAAACCATGTTGTCGTCCATCGCGTACGAGGCATAGTTGATGTCCTCCAAAAACGCGCCGAACAGACTCTTTGAAATTTTACGTTCCTCGTTCATGCGGTCTACCGCTCCGCTCACGGAAAGCGTGACGGAGGGATCGGAATAAGCGGGCGCGCGCTCGTCGAACACGACGGGCTCCTCGGGCCCGTTAGGCTGTTCGTTTTCCCCGCACGCGACCGTGCCGCAAATTGCGCCTGCGGAAATCGCGCCCGCAAGCAAAACGGAATAAATTTTTTTCATGTTTCATTTCTCCCCGATTTATTTCGTGCGAATGCGAAGTGCGGTAACGGAATAGCTTCCGAGCGTAACGCCGATCTTGTTTCCGTCCGTGAATCCGCCCAAAATGTTGGAATAGGGCAAAACCGCGCTCTCTTGCAACGTGTTCACGTCATCTTTGGTAAAGCCTTGCAAAACGGTGCGCTTTGCCGTTCCCCCGAGCGTGACGCCCGTCATCTGAACGTCGATATTCAGCTTAATTTCGTTTGCGCCCGCATTGACGACCTTCACGATCACGTCCTTCGTTTCCTCGTCCGCACTGACGACGAAATAAACGTCGTCAAGCTCGCGGTCGGCTCCGCCCGTCGCCTTGTAGGTCGTCTTATAGGGCTCGCCCGAAGCAAAAGTCATGCGCGCGTCCACTTTATGATCGCCCGCATTCTGCATGAAGAGCTGCTGCACGTAGTAGTTGGGCGTGAGTATGACGTCGGTATTGTTGAAGAACATCATGTTCACCGACCAGTGCATTTTTGCCTTCGCGTCGCCGGGGTCGATAAGATTGCCGAACATGGGCGCATAGGCGGCGAGCTTTACAATGTCGCCGTTGCGCTCGAAGCCCGTCATCATCGCCGCTTCGGAGAGCGCGGTGATCCAGCTGTTTTCCTTATATTGGAACAAATATCTGTCGTTCGCGGAGGGCGAGCGCACCGCCGTAGAGTTCGCGGAATATTCGCCCACGAACACGTCGTAATAAGTGTCGGGATCGGTATCGGGACGCTTGTAATCGTCGTAGAGATAGGCGTTCGCCAAAAAGTCGGTGTAGTTCATGTAGTAGTGCTGATCGTGTACGCCGTACTCGGAAACGGAAGTGACCATGCTATTGCTCTTTCGCAAATAGCTTTCCGCCGCAGTCTGCGCGACCCCCTTTCTGTTCGAGACGGGCAGTTCGCAGTGATCGAACATGGTGCAGTTCCCGACGATAGGCGTAACGCTGCGGTACAGAGGATTTTCCTCCAACATGAAATCGTCCAAAAACTTTTCGTAATAGCGGGCAAAATAATCGCCCCACTGCTCGTTCCCGATGCCGATATAATCCATATCGAAGGGCTCGGGATGTCCCATATTCGTGCGCACCTGCGCCCAATATTTTTCGTTCGCATCGGAAGAGTTCACGCTCCCTTTGGCAAAGGCGATCAAATCCTTCGCGTCTTGAATGAAGTCGGCAACGCCTTTGCCGTGCCGCCCTTTGAGCGCCGTACCGTTCGATTGCGTCTGACAGCTCATACCGCAGCTCACAATGGGGATCGCCTTTGCGCCGAGCGATTCGCACAACAAAAAATACTCGTAAAAGCCGATGCCGTATTCCATTTGATAGTACGATCCGCCCGAAAGCCCGTTGCGATACCAAATGTCGGTATTGTAAGTGCGGGTCGCCTGTTCGCCGTAGGTCGTCACTTCGGAAACCGCGCCGTCGTCGTTGAGCGTATAGGTAAACGCGGGAACGGTATCGGAGGTAGCCCCCTTCACCGCCCCGATGGAGTTTTTCCAATCGTACGCGCTCCGATCGTCCACGCCCTCGATAATGCACCCGCCGGGGAAGCGGAAGAATGCGGGCGACAGATCCTTGATCGCGTTATATAAATAGTTTTTAATCCCGATCGTCGAATCGGCGGTTTCCAGCTTCGCGCAGTCCAAAAGCACCTTGCCCGCGCTCCCGAACGTGAGGCGCACGAAAAGATTTTGGGAAGCCGTTTCCGTCGCCTTGAAGGTGGACTGATATTTCACCCACTCGTTGGAAGCCGACAGCGAGAGCTCTGTTTCTGCATACGTTTTCGTGCCGTCCGTCACTTCCGCTTTAAGCGTGCCCGCGTAGCTCCCCGTTTTCAAAAAAGCGGAAAACACGTATTCGACGCCCGCCTTTACCGCGACGGGCGCGGCGGCAAAACCCAAGTTATCCACGTAGCCGTTCGCGGGCAGAGTGAGCTCCGCATAGTCGGGATTGGTGTCCCCGAATTCGGGCTTGCTTTTCAGCACTCCGTCCTCTACGGATACCGTGAGCGACGTGCCGTTCGAAACGCGCCAGCGCACGCTCTTGCCCTCTTTTTCGCTATTCTCGAAAGAGCCGTTCGCGATCATGTTATCGTCGAGCGCCTGCGAAGCGTAATTGATATCTTCGAGGAACAATCCGAATAAATCAGCGGAAATCTGCTTGCGCGCCGTCGTCTTGTCGATCGAGCCCGTCAGCGTGAGCGTCGCGTCCGCGCTTGCATGCGCAGGCGCGTTTTCGTCGGGTTTTTCTTCGACTACGGGCGGGTTATCCGTATTCTGATTCCCGTTCCCGCACGCGGCAAGCCCGAGCCCCGCCGATACGCATAACAGGCTCGCAAGACAAGTTGCCCAAATCCTTTTTTTCATAACATCCCCCCGAGAATATGATTTTTTCCGAATTCGTGATAATTTCTCACGAAACTTGTAATGATTATAGCACATTCGTCTTCAAAATGCAATAGCTGTTTTAAAAATTTTTGCAGTATTTTATTTTTTATTAAAGAATTGCGCAATATTTTTCCCTCGCATGGCTCACCTCATTTCCCGTCCTTTCCGCTGTCGCGCGTCAACCGTCATCTTATAAATTCTCACGCGCGTTTACGTATTGAGAATAATGCAGAAAAGATAAGACCGAAAAAACAAAATAAAACAACACGGCAAAGCAAAACCCCCGCACTTTTGTGCGGGGGAAAGATTTTAATACTTATCGTTATCGTCGTTATTGCCGTAACCGCCGTAACCGCCGCCGTAGCTGCCGTTTCCGTAACCGCCGTAACCGCTGTTACCGCCGTTCCCGTAATATCCGCCGTTGTTGCCGTAATAACCGCTGTTATCGGGGCTGACGAAGGGCTTCGCATTCGCCGAGCGGGAAGGTTCGGCGGGTCTGGGAGCAGGCGCGGGAGGAGGCGCGGGAGCCGTGGGAGGAGGCGCTGCGGGAGTCTGAGGAGCTTGAGGCTGAACGGGCTGTACCGTTTGCACGGGCTGCACGGGCGCGTACGCCATAGGAGCCGCCGCAACCACAACCTGCTGTGCGTTCTTCTTGCGCTTGGGGATCGCAATGATAATGATAAGCTCGATGACCACAAGTCCGACGAGCGCCCAGAAAAGAATGATCTGCCACAAGGGCGTCTGTTCCGCAACCGTCACGAGTGCGCCCTGACGGAATACGTCGATGTAGATCGTCTTTAACGGGTCGGCGTCGGCTGTTGCCGAAGCCCCCGCGCTCTTGGCGTAAATTTCCACCTTGATTTGCGCAAATCCGCCCTCGGGGAGCTCGCCGTCCGCACCGACGATTTTATATTCGAGGTCGTCGTTGTTGAGCGTAACGGAAATTTGGTCTTTGAGCGAAGTCACGCCGTTTCCGACCGAGCAGATGAAGCTCGTTGCGCCCGCGTCAAAGCGGAAGTCCTCGCTCCCCTTTACCTCGATCGATTTCGCGCCTACGCCGCCTCGTTCCATAACGATGACGACCGTACGCTCGGCTTTCTTATCGCTCGAAGTGATTTTTACGCAGAAGATGTTCGTGCCGTAGGCAAGGCGCACGCCTCCGTCCACCGCCGTGCCGTTATCGACCATGAGCACGTCCTCGTTCTTGTTATTGCGGCGGCGCACCTGATAAGTTCCCTTCGCACCGCCCAAGTCGGCAAGGTTGATTTGGAAATTCAGGCTCGCTTGATCCACGGTATAAGGTCCGTAAACGGGCAGATCCGCATTCACGACGTACTCGTTATTAAAGTCGGCGAGCGGGTCAGTGCCGTTCGAATCTTTAAAAATATTGATCGTCGCAGAGGTGTCGCTCGTGAGCACAGTGAAGTGAATGTCGTAGCTCGCCTCTATACCGACCGAACCCGCAGGTCTGATGGTTAGACGTACGCTTGCTGTGGCGCTATTTTCAAGCTGGGAGGTCAAATCCTCCTGAACCGTAAACGTACCGATGAACATTTCAATATTTTTTCCGATTTTCATCTCTGCAAGCTCATCGCTCGCCTTTGCAGAAATTTCAATTACCGTTCCGAAATTGATGTCAATATTTACATAAAATGTTTGCGGCGCAGGCGCAAGTGCGGTGGCATCTTCGTTCCCGATGATATTTCCTTTTACATCGGTAATTTTATAGTTACCGACATACAGCGAAACAAGATGAGGGCTTTGTGATGCGCGCACCACGACAACGGTATACGTTTTTGCCTCGCCATCGATCTCTACCGAAATCGTAAATGTAACGGAATCGCGCTCGCCCGCCGCCGCCGTAAAGGTATAACTAGCCGTCGCGTCGCCTGCGCCCTTTGCAATCTCGACACCGACGTTGATTTTTACGGTTGCCGAATCCTCCTCCGCAATCGCACGGATTTCGATTTTTTCCGTCGTGCTTACCACCTGATGGTTATAGGTGATTTTTTCCGTATTGAAGCCGTTTACCTGCACGCCGTCGATCGTGAGGTTGGTAAGCCCCGATTTGCGCTGCTCCTGACGGGTAATTTTAAAGATATACGCGCTTGCGCCGTCCTGATTGGTTACACCGTCCTCCGCAACGGCGTAAACTTTGATTTCCTTCGCTACGCCTGCCGTATCGGCAAGCTCAACCGCGCCGTCGCCCTTGATGCTTGCTCCCGAATAGCCGGGCATCGCCGTAATATTCACGCGCGTAACGCCGAAGGGCACGGATATTTCAACTACGTTTCCTATGGAAGGCGCACCGTTGTAATATTGTACGGTATCGTTCCCCAAAATCGTAACGTTCTTAATGGAAATATCCTTATTGAGCGTGATTTCGTTACGGGAAACGGCGATCGTATACGTCTGTTTCGTAACGCCGTCTTCCGAAGTAACCGTTACGTTAAAGCTGTTGATCCCCTTCGAGCTCTCGAATTTCAGATCGGAACTCGTATCGCCCGAAACGGTAGAAGTGCTTGCGTTAGGGATCGCCGTAATGGAAACGCTTGCCGAATCGAGCGTTTCGTCCGTCAATTCAAGCGGATAGGTAAATTGTCCGTCTTTGAGCGAAATTTCATATTCCTTCGTGCCGATCGTGATCGTAAGCTTGTTCAAACTTACGTCCTTGTTCGCCGCAGATCGGGTAACGGTGATCGTGTACCAATCCCCCGCCTCGCTCAGCCCAGACAGGTTCATGTCGCTCACGGCGTGGAACTTCACGGTGTTCACCGTCGCGTCGGGGTTGGGAAGCGTAAAGAGGAAGTTCGAAGTATGCTCGCGCTTTGCCGAATCGCTCTTGAACTGATCGCCGTTGTCCGCAAACACGCGGGTGTAAGTGCCGTCCGTCGTAACGGCAAGCTGTGCGTTTGCCGTGGAATACGGCACAATGATATTGTATTCTTTGGTATTTTGGTTAAAGGCAAATCCGTCGATTGCTTTTCCGTTATAGGTAAGGGTGATGCCCGTAATCGTGTTCTTCTTTTCCAGCACGTTGATAACGAAAGTATAAACCTTCGTGCCCTCGTCCGTGCTCAAACTCACGCGGAATTCGTTTTTCCCGTGCTTTAAACTGCCCGTGAGCACTTGTTCCTGTCCTGCGGTCGGTTCGGAAAGTCCGCCCCCTACCGTTACGCTTGCACCTGCGGAAACAGTTCCCTTAATTTTGAACTCGGTATTGGCGGATACGGGCACTTCGCGGGTATAAACCGCGCTCGAAGTTTCCAATCCTTCCCATTTTCCGTCTGCGCCCGAAGCGAGAATGTCCTCGTAGCTTCCTCCGCCGATGGATAAGGAAATCGATTCGAATTTCGCCGCGTCGAATTTATTTTCCACGGTAACAGAATAATCCTCCGTGTTCCCAGCCTCCGCCGTTACCCGAACGGTATACGTTCCCGCGCCGTACTGCGTGGAAGCGTTATACGCCGCACCGTTTACCGTAACCTTAGAAGTGGTTTGCGCCGCTTGAATGTGAAAAGTGCCTTGGAAGCCCGTGGGAGAAGGCAGGGAGAAATAATAATCCGCGCTCGCCTTGGTGCTGTCGCTGTTGTAGGTCGCGCCGTCGTTTTTACCCGTCATGGTAAAGGAAGCGATCGACGTGTCGATGTTCACCGTTTTAAAGGTAAAGGTATAGGTCTGCGTATCTCCGCTTGCCGCGGTAGCGGTCAGTTTGAGAGTCGCGTTGTTTTTGACGTTCGTCACGAGCAGGGTCGCCCCGTTCTTCACGCTCGACGAAGCCGTGCAAT
The DNA here is from genome assembly GCA_947088135.1 of uncultured Clostridia bacterium. Taxonomy (GTDB): domain Bacteria; phylum Bacillota; class Clostridia; order Christensenellales; family Borkfalkiaceae; genus Gallimonas. The sequence continues at coordinate 39,744 of CAMUFJ010000007.1, read as the reverse complement.
TTGCAACGTCCGTTACCGCGATATCCTCCGAAATGCCGTAGCCGCCCGGAATTTGAGGAACGAACTGCACGCCCGCAGAATCGGTCACGTCGCTCGGAACAAATACGGTGTAAGAATATTTAGTACCGCTGAAAGCTCCGTCCAAACCGTTTTTCGGCACCGCCGCCGCGCCGCCGGGGCGCTGAGGCGTTACCGTTAACATACGAATCCGCACGTAGTTGCTGGTTACGGTAAGGCAATATTCCTTGGTCGCCACCTTATCGGGCGCGATGATACGGATAAACACCTTGGCGATGCCCGTTGTGTTGTTGTTCTGCATTAAGTTGAGGTTGCCGCTTTCCTGCCCGCTTTTGAGAGCCCCCGTCGTTTTGTCGGCAGGGAAACTGCCCGCCGTAGCCGTACCGCTCCCTACGCTCACCTGATAGGTCGCGTTGGAATCGTTCGCGTCCACTTTCACGCGGAAATTTTGAAGATTTTCGGCGGGATTTTTCCATTGCATTTGCTCTGCAACGGCAACCCCGCTCGTTGCCGAACCGCTTCCGACGGTAAGCCCCTTCATCGTCGCATCGCTGCTGGGAGCATCGACCGTAACGGTTACGGTGTTGCAAGCGAACTCGTCCGTATCCGCAGTAACTTCGATTTCCATGTCGTTATAATCGACGAAGTTCGTATCGTATTTTTCAATTCCGAATTGAATGGACGTACCGCCAGGCGCATTTTCCGCAACAACAATGTCGAATTCGAAAACGCACGCCGTAGAAACGGAAATCTCGTTACCGCTCTTCCATGCCAAAGAAATACGAAGTCCGGGTACTTCCTCGTTCGGATTGACCCCGAAATAGTCCGCCGAACTGTCCGTATAAGTCGTCATGTTCGTCGTATGACTCGGGGACGATAAATACGGGCACATAGTTGCGTCGAATTCCCCGTTGGCCTGCAAGGGGGAAACCATAAAGTCCAACGCAGACCAAGTTCCGTTTGGAATGGTAGAAGTAACCGTAACGGTAAGCTTAAAGGTATCGCCCGGAACGACTCGCGTTTTGTCTGCCGATAGCGTTACTGTCGTATTCGGATTTACCGCAAATGCTTTCTCTGTTTTATTTGTAAAAACGATATTTGCGCCGAATACCACAACGCAAAGAAAGAATACGACTGATACTATTGCAAGCGATATGTGTTTAATTGCTTTTTTCACTGGAATTCTCCTTCAAGAATTGTTGTATGTTTTGTGTTTGTAACGATTCCTTTTGATTGCATTCCCGATTCTTTACGCACCCGTCGCATTCTCCGCAGGCTTGTATAGGCAATCCTCGATCTTGTCTTTTAAAGTGATAATTCGGTTTAGCTTCGTAATATCTTTAGATGCTATACTGCCGCCATTGGTGACGTAACCTGCTAAACGCACTTCCAAATCCGTTATCAATTTCTTTTTGGAAATATGAGCGCTCATCTTTACGGAATCCGCCGAATCGATAGTCCCGTTACAGCTCGTATCGCCCAAAACCGATATATAGACCGTTTCCAAAGGATTTTCTGCCGTCCCCCCGTACTGTACATACCAACTTGTTGATATACGGTATTTGCTCCACTTATCGTAATTTGCTTTATCGATCCCTTCGATATCCGCTCCGCAATCGTACAACAATCGATCTTTATTGTTATAGATGCGGATCATGTTCCGCTGTGAAGGCGAAACGTTGGCAAGAAACATATTGATTGTGGTCTTAGGTGCGATATTTCCCAACACAACTTTTTCAAACTGTTTATCGTCCACACCGTGCGTCATGCCCTTCTCGTGATAAGTACGAAGATAACTTTTCGCGCGCGCACCCGTTCCCGTCGTTTCCTCGAATATAAACTGAAAGGTGGATTCCGCCGCCAATTCCAAGTATTCCATTTTGGATAGGGAAGCGACGTACTGTTTCGTGTTGCCTGCATCTGCCGTAAGAATAATGCTATACGTCCCCGCACCGTATTCTTTCGTCGCGTCGTACTTTTCAGCCGTTCCTCCGAAAGGTTGAATTTGAATGGAAATATCCGTAACGGAAGGAGTAATTAGAAATTTACCCTTACATTCCGCTTCGTCCGTTAAAAGGAAATAATAATCGATTTTCTTCTCCGCCGCTTTTTCCGCGTCGCTTTCGTAAGGAGCTTCCCGTTCGCCCTTCACCTTAAAGTCTATCGTACCCGTTTCCACGCTCCAAAGCTTAAAGGTAATGATATACGCTTTTGCGGTCACGCCGTCGGAAGCGGTCGCGGTCAAGGTCAAAGAGCCGTCGTTTGCAATACCCGTGACCTGCACGGAAGATCCGCTTGCAACCGAATTGTTTTCGGGGGAGCTGTTTGTGCCCGCAAGCGCGACCGTCGCCTGAATGCCGTGCCCCTCCGCTATCGTAGGCGTAATTTTAACGCCCGTTTCCGAAGAAGCATAGTCGCTCGGAACGTCTACCGTGTAGGTAAGCGTTTCGGGGTCGAACGCGACGCCCTCCCCCAAGCCGATTTTGGTAACGCCCTCCGTCTTGGTTCCCACTTCTATTACAAGATCGGAAAGCGCGACGTACTTATCCACGATGGTTACGGTATATGTTTTCGTGTCGCCCGATTCGGCTTTCACCAAAATAGTGACCGTGCGGATCTCCGAAGTAAGCGCGATATTCTTCTCTTTCCCGCTTTCGACTAAATTTGCTTCCGTCTGTTCGGGAGCCGTACTGCCCGCCGCCATGTAAACGGTAGCATATTCGTTAGCGGCGGTCGGCGTAATATTGATGCTCGAAAGCACGGCGGATTCGGCATAATCATAGTTGATCGAATCCGCAACCGCAGTTTCTCCTTCTTTCGGATAGCTGATCGCATTGTTTTCGGTCGTACCTACCTTTAAAGCAGACAGCGTATTGTCGGAGCTCTTTTCGCGAACGGTAATCGTCGCACTGCTGTCGATTACAAACATATCTGCATTCGAATCGGTATCTACGGTGTTTTCGTCGTAACCGCTAACCGAATAATATGTAACCTGCGTTTCCTGTTTAAAATAATCATCTATTTGAAATTTGATTTTTGTTCCGCCCGGAGTACCTTCTGCAAGCTTAAACCTGACCTTCATCGTACAAGGCTTATCCATTGTAAGGCTTTCGTTCAAGGCATCGTTTAACAATGCGAAACGAATGGTGGAATGGGAAATTCCTCCTTCTTCCAATGTTTCCTGCACTGTGTTATTGACGCAATCGCTGAAATCACCTTCGAAATCCAGCACTTCTAAATTTTCGATATAAGACGGATCGATATTATTGCCGTCATCATCGGTAATTTGGAAGGTCAGCGTAACCGCTCCCCAAAAATAAGCTGAACCCAACGTGGAACTTGCAGTAACCGTGAGTGTAACCGTGTCGCCCGCAAGAACTTCGTCGCCTTCCTCGACCGCTACCGAAGAGGTGATCGTGCCCTCGACAGCGCTTGCCGATTGCGTTGCATTAAGCGTAAAAAGCGCACTTGTCAATAGCCCCACAAGCACGGTAATGCCGAGCAACAGCGTTGTTCCGATTTTTAACGCTTTTTGTTTCAAGTTGTTTCTCCTATGTGGAAGTAATTTTACAGTTTATAACTTTCTTTTTTGCTATGCGCGCAGCAAGGTTTGTCATTCCAAGCTTAAACTCGAAATGACAAACTAAATTGCTCGATGCATTTTGTCTTTATTCGGCCTTTCGCTTCTCGCATAGCGACGAAAGTCTGCTCTTCCCCTTACTGCTTAGAATCGTAGTAAAAGTCCTCGATATCGACTTTTAAGGTAATAACGCGATTGAGTTGCGTAACGTCCGCAGCGGAAATCTGACCGTTGTTTACAATCATTGCCGCGAGTAAGAACTCCGTTTCGACTATCTGCGATTTGTTTTGGATATAAGCCGATATGCTGACGGAATCGGAAGAATTCACCAAACCGTCGCCGTTCACGTCGCCCAAAACGGACAAATAAACTCTTTCGACTTCCGCATCACCCTTCATAAGAACAACGTAGCTGCCCGTGGTAACGCGGATTTTCGACCATCTGCCCAAATCGTCGGCGGTAACGCCTTCGCCGGGAGCTCCGCGATCGTAGAGTAATTTGCCCTCTTTGCTGTAAACGCGCACGCTCTTGTTATTTTTGATATGATTCAAGAACGCGTTTACCGAAGTTCGGGGACTGATTTGCCCTATGACGTACTTATCTACCTTGCCGACGTCGTGATCGCCATGCGTCCAACCCATTTCCGCATACGTAAACCGATAGTTACCGCCGTTCTCTTCCGTCTTGGTAATAAATTGATAATTCGATTCATCTCTCAGCGTGATGACGTCGGTGCTTTCGCCGTTGACGATCAGATCGCAGTACTCGTCGTCGGGGTCAATGATCAGCTTCAAGGCGTAGTTCCCGCAGACGACCGCTTCGTCCGAAATATCGGGCGTAAGCAGATAAATGCCGTTTTCGGTAATTTCCGTCAAGACGTTTTCGCCCGATTTGATAATGGGTTTTAAAACCAAACCTGCAAACAGCTCTTCGGGCGTGAGATCGGAATCGGCGGGAGCGAGCGCGCCCTGTAATTCCAATACGTACCAACCTTCGATGTCGTCGGCGGTAATGGGCGCTCCCTCGTAAATCACGGTCACGTCTTTGGGCGTGACGAGCACGGGAATTTCCATGGGCGTAATAACGAACGTAAGCGTTTCCTGCCCTTCCTTAACGGCATAATTGCCCTTAGCCGTACCGCTGAGAACAAGCTTGATTTCGTACTTGCCCACTTTGTATTCGCCGTATTCGCCCAAGCCTTCGAGCGTAAGCACCACGTCGTCATTCTCGTCGAGCGGCGTCACGAAGATATCGGGTTTCTGATACTCGCCGTTATACTCTTTGACAAGATCTTGCGCCGTAATTTCCAGCTCGTAGGGCTTAATGGAGTACTTGGTGGTACTTGTATTTTCGAGCGCGTAGTTAGGATTGAGAACTCCCTCTACGGTTGCAGAGTAATTGTTACCGACGTCCTTTTGCGCGCCCGTAACGGTGAGCTCGCATTCGTCGCCCTCCACAAGCCCGCCTAAAACAGGCACGGGCGTTTGCGGTCTGCCGTTGTACACAAGCTGCGTTTCACCCCATTCGACGCTAATCGTCCGTTGCTTGATGACGAAGTTCACGGTTGCGTTTTCACAGCCCTCTAACGTATAGTTCTTGTTGGAAAGCTCGGTTGCCGTCGCTTTTGCGGTGAGCGAAGCGTCCTTCTGCCCCGTAACGGTGATCTCGCACTCGTCGCCCGCGATCAGATTCAATATTTTCACGTCGGGCTTTTGTTCTTTTCCGTTGTAGGTATAATCGCCGACCGTCCATTCGAGCACGACGATACAGGGCGTAATTTCGAACTCTTTGCTCTTCTCCGCGTCCTCAGCAAGAATATAATTTTCGTTGCCCAGCATGGTGATCGTCGCGGTATGCTTGCCCGCGTCGCTGCTCGCGCCGCCTACGGTGACTTCGCAAGTATCCCCTTCGACTAAGTTGGAAAGCGTGACGGAAGCGACCTGCTCCGTGCCGTTGTAGACTAAGGACAAATTGCCCCAAGTTACACCGACCGCGCGCGGCTTGATGGTAACGGTGACATTCTCGGTTGCGCCCTGATAACTGTCGGACGCACCAACGGAGAGAATGACTGTGACAGTACCCGCTCTCTTGGGAATCAGCGTATTGCCTACGATCTCCGCAGAACCCGTTCCGCCCTCGCCGAGCTTGAACGAAACGACGCCCTCCTCGTACTCCTTGGCGACGAGCTTCAAGTTGTCGCCGTAAACCGTTTCCGTTTCGGTGAGTTCCAAAGGAATCTCGGGAGCTTCGATCGTGACAGTACCGTTCCAATAAGCCTCGTTGTAGTTAGCGGTAGCCGACACGGTGGCGCGCACGTACACTTCTCCGAGCTTCGTGCCTATGAATTCGTCGCCGTTGATGACCGCCGCGCCCGTTCCGCCCGCCGAAGTTACGATCTCGTACTTCACCGTGCCTTCGCCGTCGTTTCCGCTCACTTCGAGGGTGAGAGGAACGCCGAGCGTCGCCTTTTGCGTAGTAAGCGTAATGGTCGGATCTGCCTTTTCGATCGTGAACTCGGGAGCGTTGATTCCTCCGACGGAGCCGAGCGTATAGTTGGGGTTGGAGAGCGCGGATGCGTAAGCCGTGCCCGCGGCGTAAATGCCTGCGTTGACCTTGCCGCCCGCAACGGTGACGTTGCATTCGTCTCCGCTCAAAATCCCCGAAGCCGACGCAACGGGCGCTTGCGCTTCGCCGTTATAGACGAGCTCGGGCACCGCCCAGCTCAGTCCGCCGATTTGACGGGGCAAAACGGTAAACTTGACCGTTTCGCTCGACGACTGATAGCTGTCGGTTTCCGCAACGGTAATAATAATGTTGACCGTGCCTGCGCCCGTGCCCTTTAAAACGCCGCTTTCGGAAACGGTTGCAGAACCCGTATCGTTGACTACGGAGAACTTCACCGCGCCGTTCTCTTCGTTGCCCGTTACGACAAGAGTGATCTCATTGCCGTAGACGACCTCCGTTTGGGCAAGCCCGAGCACGATCTTCTTCTTTTCGATGACGATGACCGCCTGCGTCGTCTTGCCGTAATAGTTCTTCGATTCCGCCACAACCGCTTTCACGATGACCGAACCCTCGACGGTCGGCGTAATGGTACTCCCGCTGATTTCCGCAGAACCCGTTCCGCCGTCTACGACGGTGTATGCGACTTCCGCGTCGCCGAGATTGCCTTCGAGCGTGATTTCGGCAGGAATCTGACAGTACACGCGGGACAGGGTGATGACGGGGTTGATTTCCGCCTTGTCGATCTTAAACTCGGTGGTGTTTCCGCTCTCGGAAAGCACGTAGTTGACCGCATTGTCGCCCGTAAGACGAATCGCCGTCGCCGTATAACTTCCCGCGTCCGTCTGCATTCCGTCTACGACGACTTCCACCTTATCCTTATCTGCGGAAAGCAAGTTGGTGACACGCGCCGTGGGAACTTGACCGTCGCCGTTATAGACGAACTCCGTCTTTTCCCAAGCGATTTCCGCCGTCATGGGCGTGATCGCGACCTCGGCCGTAAAGAAAGTTTCCACAAACTGTTCGGTTTCCCCGACCGTGATTTTCAGCGTAACGGTGCCCGCACGCGTGGGCGTGAGAATACTACCGCTGATTTCCGCAGAACCCGTTCCGCCGTCCGCAAGTTCGTAATCGATTTCGCCTTCGGCAAGGTTGCCGTCCGCGTCCACGACGGACAGCTTCAAGTCCGTCCCGTACACGACGGTATTTACCGCAAGCGCGTATTCCGCCATGCCCTTTCCTGCATTCAGGTTCATAACCGCTTCCGCCGCGAAATAGTGATCCGTTTCCGCAACGGTCGCCTTAACGATGATCGTGATGCCGGTACCCGTAGGCGTAAGGATATCTCCCGACAGAGTGGCGGGGCCTTCCGTAACCTCGTACGTCACCGCGCCGCCGCTCTTGTTGCCCGAAACGGAAAGCTTCATGGGTACGTTGTAAACGGCTTCGCCCGCGATGATCTCGAAAGTGAAAGTGCCCTTTGTGATTTCGAACGGAACGGAAAGATTTTCCGCACCCTCGATCGTGTAGTTGGGATTGCCGACGCCTTCGACCTTTGCCGTATAGCCCTTTCCGACTTCGGTTTCCGCGCCCGTGACGGTGAGCTCGCAATCTTCCGCCGTATCGTCGCCCTGCAAATTGAGCACGGTGATTTCGGGCGTCTGCGCCTCGCCGTTATATTCGAGCGAGGTTTCGCCCCATTCGAGCTCTACCTTCAAAGGAGCGATCTCGAAGGTGCAGGCGAGATTCTCCGCACCCTCCAACGTGTAGTTTTCGTTCGAGAGGCTCTCTGCCGTCGCGGTCAAATTCTTGCCCGCATTTTTCACTCCGCTCACTTCGATCTCGCACTTATCTTCGCCGACAAGATTGACCATCTTCACTTCGGGAGCTTGCTCTTCGCCGTTGTAGACGAGCACGCCCTCCGTCCATTCGAGCTGCGCGACCAGCTTTTCGATGGTGATCTGCGCTTCGAACTCCGTTCTATCGTAGTTCGTCGTTTCGTTTACGACGACTCTCACGGTAACTGTACCCGCTTTGAGCGGTACGAGCGTATCCGTTCCGCTCAGCATTGCAGAGCCCGTTTCGTCGGTGATCGTGTATTGATAAGCGCCGTTTTCTTCGTTGCCCGTCAGTTCGAGCTTCAAAGGAGTACCGTAAACGGTGCTCTTCTTTGCAAAGTCTACCGAAACGGTACCCTTTTTAATGGTGATTTCCGCCTCCGCCGACGCGCTGTAAGTATTTGCGGTTTCCCCTACGCTTACGGTGACGAGAACGGTACCGATCCGTTTCGGGATAAGGGTATCGCCTGCGATCTCCGCAGAACCCGTACCGTCCTGAACACTGAACGATTCTTCGCCCCCGCCGAGATTGCCCGACGTTTCCAATTTGAGATCGGTGCCGAATACGGTTTCCGTCGTAGTGATCGTCACCGTGATCTTCAAGCGGTCGATATGGAAGGAACAGGAAACGTTATCCGTGCCTTCTAACGTATAGTTGGAGTTGGAAAGCTCGGTGGCGGTCGCGAAATAGTCGCCCGCGTTCGTCTGCGCGCCCGTGACGGTGACTTCGCATTCGTCGCTGCCCTCCAAATTCGTCACGGCGGGCGTAGGCGCTTGATCCTCGCCGTTATAGATAAATTCGGTATTGCCCCAATCGAGCCCGACGACCTTTTGCTTGATAACGTACGTCGTGGAGGCCGTACTGCTTCCCTCTAAGGTATAATTTTCGTTGGAAACTGCCGTTGCGGTGGCAAGCTGATCCATGCCCGCGTCCGTCTGTCCGGAAACGGTAACGTCGCAGGAATCGCCGTCCACGAGATTCATAACCGTAGCCTTGGGCGTCTGCTCCTTTCCGTTATAAGTGAAGTCCGTCATTTCCCAAACGAGCTCCACGGGACGGGGCTTCACGGTAACGGTAAACGACTTGACGGTTTCCACGAAGGTATCGGTTGCCGACATCTTCACGACGAGCGTTACCGTACCCACCTTGGTGGGAAGCAGGATATTGCCCGAAAGGGTTGCCGTGCCCGTGCCGTCCTGTACGGCAAAGGTGAGCTTGCCCTCCTCGTCCGCTCCGCTGAGCACCAGCACGAGCGGAGTACCGTAGACGGCGTTGGAAGTTGCGAGCTCTATGGGAGCGGGACCCTTGTCGATAACGATCTGCGCCGAAGTCGTCGCGCCGAAGTAGTTCTTGCTCTCCGCGACGACCGCCGTGATCGTAACGGTGCCGAAGCCCGTTGCCGTGAACACGCCCTTGCCGTCCACGACGCCCGAACCCGTTCCCTCCGTTACGGTGTAAGCGACCTCCGCGTTCCCGAGATTCCCCTCCAATACGAGAGGAAGCGGCGTGCCGTAGGTCGTTCTCGTAGAAGTAATGGTAACTGTGATATTCGCTTTGTTGATGACGAACGGACAGCTCAAATCCGTCGCGCCCTCCAAGGTATAGTTTGAGTTCGAGAGCGCGGAAGCGTTTGCAAGGTATGCGCCCGCGTCCGTCTGTCCGCCGCCCACGATTACGTCGCAGGAATCGCTGCCGATGAGCCCCGTCGCCGTTGCCGTCGGCTTCTTTTCCGTGCCGTCGTAGGTAAATTCCTTGTCTTTCCAAGTAAGTCCGATCGGCTTGGGTTTAACGGTCACGGTCAAAGTCGCCGTCGTCTTTTCGTAGTTCTTCGTTTCGCCCACGGTAACGGTGAGCACGACTTCGCCCGCACGCGTGGGCGTGAGGACGCTTCCGCTCATCGTCGCCGCACCCGTGCCGCCCGAAACCTGATAGGAAACGCTGCCGTTTTCGCTGTTGCCCGCAAGGGTAAGCGTGAGCGAAGTGCCGTAAACCGTTTCCGACTCCACAAGAGATACTTCTCTCTTCGCCCGTTCGATGGTGAACGTAGTCGTAAGGTCGGTCGCGCCCGTAAGAGTGTAGTTGGGATTGGACAAAGACGATGCGGTAGCCGTGTAAGTGCCCGCGTTGATCTGCGCGCCGCTCACGGTGACAAGACAGCTGTCCCCTTCGCAAAGATTGCCGACGGTTGCGGTGGGAGCTTGCTCCTCCGCGTTATAGGTGAGCTTGGTGTCCGTCCAAACAACGTCGGCGACCAGCGGTTTAATGGCGAACGTCGCCGTGAGGTTGGTTGTTCCCTCCAACGTGTAGTTGGGGTTGGAAAGGTTGATTGCCGACGCGACCAAATCGTTTCCGACGTTGGTTTCGCCCGCGACGGTCACTTCGCACTTGTCCGCTCCGATGAGGTTGGAAACGGTAGCCGTAGGCGCTTGTTCTTTGCCGTTGTAAACGAGCTCGAAATTGCTCCAAGCAAGCTCCGCTTTGAGCGGTACGATCGCAAACGTTGCAGTAAGCGTCGTGCAACCCAAGAGCGTGTAGTTTTCATTGGAAAGAGAGGTCGCCGTTGCGGTGAGGTTCTGCCCTGCGTCTTTATGCCCGGACACGCGGACGTCGCATGTGTCGCCCTCCAAAAGATCGATCACGCGCGCGACGGGAGCTTGTTCTTCGCCGTTGTAGACGTATTCCATGTCCTCTTCCCACGCAAGCGTTACGCGGCGGGGCTGGATCGTGACGGTCGCCGTAACCGAACCGCCCTCGTAGTTTGCCGTCCGCTCGACCGTCGCGGTGACGGTGATCGTACCCACCTTGGTGGGCAGAATGCAACTGCCCTTCGCGGTAGCCGTACCCGTGCCGTTCTCAACGGTGAAAGTGACTGCGCCCTCGCCAAGGTTGCCTTCCACCGCGAGCGTCGCCTCCGTGCCGTAAACGAGCACGTTGTCGACAAGCGTAACGGTGATGGGCGCGCGTACGATCTTGTACGGGGTGGAAAGATTTTTTCCGCCTTCGAGCGTATAGTTGGGATTTGTAACGCCGAACGCCGTTGCGGTATATTCGCCCACGTTGGTCTGCGCGCCGATCACGACGATCTCGCACTTGTCGCTTCCGCAAAGATTCTTCACCGTTGCGGTGGGCTTTTGCTCCGCCGCATTATAGACGAGCTCGGTGTCCGTCCATTCGAGTTCGACGGACAAGGGTTTGATCGCATAAGTCGTTACGAGATTGCTTCCGCCGTCTAACGTATAGTTGGCGTTGGAAAGCCCCGTTGCCATAGCGGTAAGATTGGTGCCCGCGTCCTTGGTCCCCAGAACCGTTACGGTGCATTCGTCCGTGCCGATGAGGTTGGTCACGGTCGCCGTAGGCGTCTGCATCTCGCCGTTATAGGTGAAGTCGGGATCGTTCCAGCTCAGCGTTACGGCGCGGGGCTTAACGGTGAACTTGGTGTTCACGTCCGTGCCGCCGATGAGCGTATAATTGGGATTGCCGAGCGAATCCGCCATTGCGGTATGCGTGCCCGCGTTGACCTGCGCGCCGAGGACGATCACCGAACAGGTATCCCCCTCCACAAGTCCCGTAATGGTCGCTTCGGGAACGTGCTCGTTGCCGTCGTAGTCGAATTCGAGCTTCGTCCAAATAACGGTAACGGGACGGGGCTTCACGGTAACAACCGCCGTGAAATTGCCCTCCTTATAGTTGTGCGTGGGTTCTACGTAGATGTTTACCGTCACTTCGCCGACGGAATGCGGGGTGAGCGTATCGCCCGAAATGCTCGCTTTGGTTTCGCCGTCCGCGAGCGCATAGTGAACCGCGCCGTTCTCTTCGTTGCCCGAAACGGTGAGCCGAAGCGCCGTTCCGTAAACGGCTTCCTTGGTTGCAAGTTCGATTTCGGGATCGGCGGGCGTTACCTCGATGCTGACGGTGAGCGTCGCGCCGAGATAGTTTTGGGTTTCCCCGATTTCCACCTGCACCTCGACCGTGCCGACCCAAGTACCCTTGATTTTATCGCCCGAGGCGGTCGCATTTCCCGTACCGCCCGCCAAAACGGTAAGCTTCACGCTTCCCGCGCCGAGATTGCCGTCGACGTCGAGTTGCTGTTCCTTTTTGAACACGATTTCCGCCGTGTTGACGACGGGAGAAATATTCGCCTTGTGAATGACGAATTCCTTGACCGTTTCCTCCGCCCCTTCGAGCGTATAGTTCTTGTTATCTACGCTCTTTGCGGTAGCGTTGTAAGTACCCGCGTTTACTTGCGCGCCGGCAACCTGCAAGTTGCATTCGTCGCCCTCTATGAGGTTGGTGATCTCCGCTGCCGCGCAGTGCGATTCGCCGTCGTATACGAATTCCAGATCCGACCAAGCGAGCGTAACGACGCGCGGTTTCACCGTAATCGTGTTGACGACGCTCGTTTCCTTATAATTATGAGTTGCCGAGGCGGTGACGCGGATATCTACCGTACCCACCGAGAGGGGTTTAAACACGGCAGTGCCGACGGCGATTTCGCCCTCGCCCGTCTTGTTTTCCTCCACGGTGAAGGCGAGCGCGCCCACCTCTCCGTAATCGGTAACGGTAAGGGTAAGCGGAGTGCCGTAGCTCGCTTCCTTAACGGCAAGCTCCAAGGGAGCTTCCGCCTGCTCGATCGTGAATACCTCGCTCACCGTGCCCGCAAGATAGTTGGTCGTTTCCGTCACGTTTGCCGTGACCTTCACTTCGCCCACCCAAGTAGGCATGAGCACGTCTGCACCCTGAATCTCGCCCTTTCCCGTCATGTTTTCAACGGTGTATGCGACCGTACCGCCTTCGACGTTTCCGTCGAGCGACAGGGTAAGCGCTTGCTTGTAGACCGCCGCCGTCGTCTTAAACGTAAGCGTCATTGGCGCTTTATGAATGACGAACTCGTGCGTGATATTCTTGCCGTTTTCGAGCGTATAATCGGTGTTTGAAAGCGCGCTAGCGGTTGCCGTATAAGTACCCGCGTTGGTCTTTTCCTCCGCCACGGTGACGCTGCATTCGTCGCCCGCGACAAGATTAACGACCTCGGCGTCCGGTTTGTGCGGGTTCCCGTCGTAGGTGTATTCCGAATTCGTCCAGGAAAGCTCTACGGGCTTGGGCGCGATCACCCCGTTTACTTGATAAGGAGATACCGTGCCGTTCGTCCAGCAATAGTCCGAACCGGGGGTGAAAGTAACCGTATAAGTGCCCGCGTGCGTTGCGACGAAACCGTTTTCGGTAAGTTTTACGCCCTCGGGCAGGTCGCCGATGGACATCTTGGTCGAATCGTAGCCCGAGATGATAAGCTGTTCCGAACCGTTATACACGGGGGTTTCCGTTTCGTCGTCCGCGCCGATTGCGTAAGGTCTATTCGCAGGAATTCCCGCCGCAACCTCGATCGACTCGCCCTCCGCCGCTTCCGTTTGGAAGATATTGTAAATTTCTTTGTTGGAGCGGAAGAATCCGTTGGGATCGACCGCGCCCGATTCCGCGCCGTTGTAAATGCCGTAGCCCTTCGTGAACGAGCCCGCCTTATCTCTCCAAATTCCGATTTCCGCGCCTTCTTCGAATTTGGAAACGATGTTGATCGCGCGCGTTTCGCTGGTCATGTAAATATCGATCTTGTTCCCCGCTTTGGAAGCGTTGTTTCTGATCTTCGCGACCCCGCCCAGATTGAGCGTGGCGGAGCCGTCGGCGCGCAAGCCGTTCGTACCCGTGTTTTCGGAGATCTCTCCGCCCGTTACCGTAACGTTGCCCGCACCCGCGATATACACGCCGCCCGCGGTGTCCTCGCCGTCCTCCGCGCGGTTGCGCGAAATCAACCCGCCCGTAACGACGACCTTACCGCCCGCGGCATATACGCCGCCCGCAGTTTTATTGCCCGAAACGCTGTTTTGTACGATCTCTCCGCCCGACATGGCGAAGTTCGCCGACGCGCTGTTATAGACGTAAACGCCGCCCGCGATAGTTCCGTTGTTGCCGACGATCTTACCGCTTTCGAACGCGAGATTACCGCCGCCCGCAACGTAAACGCCGCCCGCCGTACCCGTGTTCGCGGAAATTTCTCCGCCCTTGAAGCCGAACGCGCCCGCGGCGTAAACCGCACCTCCGCCCGCCGAGCCGTTTGCGGCGTTTCCGACGATCGACGTGCCGTCCGCCATGTTCAGTGCGCCCGAACCCGCGACATACACGCCGCCGGCATTTGCGCCTGCGTTGTCCGTGATCGTACCGCTCGTGAAGTTGAACGTACCCGCGGTATATACCGCGCCCGCGCTTGCCGAATCGGAAGTTGCTTCGTTGGAGATGATTTGCGCGTCCGCAAGCGTGAACACGCCGCCCGCGGCAATGTAAACCGCGCCCGCACTGCTTCCGCTGTTGTTCTTCCCGCCCGTAATGCGCGCGCCTTCGCCCTCTTCCGCCGCGCGGGAATCTACGATTTTCAGTTCGCCCTGCACGTAGATGATATAGCCGTTTGCACGCGCTTCGCTCAAACCGCGGTTCAAGTCGAACCCGCTCAGATCGAGCACGACGCTCGCGCCCTTCGGCACGTAGAGCGCGCCGTTGAGGTATGCGGAGGTCGTACCGAACGCCGTCGTGTAAGTGTCGTGCGAAGAAGCCGTCCAATCCTCGTAGAGTTGCATACTCTTCGTCGTCTTGCTCGAAAGACTGCTCGACACCGTATACTGCCAGTTGATGTTGTTGTCGTAACTGATGAGGAAGGCTTCGAGGCTTCCCGAGATCTCCTCCGTCGAGGGCAGGAACACGTCGCTCTCCGAAGTGAGATATTCCCAAGGATCAACGCCCGCGTTGTATCTGCTCCAATTACTTGTGAGCTGACCTACGCCCTTTCTGAGCAAGCTCACCTTTGCGCCCTCTTCAAATTTTGAGGTGATCCCGATGACGGTGGACTCGTACGCCAAAACCACGTTTTTACCGCCCGTGCCGTTGTCGATAACGGGCGTCCCGCCAAGATTGAGTCTGCCGTTGCGCTCCACGTAAACGCTTGCGCCCGTGTTGTCGGCAACCGTTCCGCCCGTCATGGTAAACGTGCCTTTGTAGTCGTGAACGCCGTAGTTTGCGTTTCCGCTTATCGTACCCGCATTCATCACGACCGTTCCGCCGTTATAAATGTAAATGCCGTTGCTTCCGCCCTTGATCGTACCCGTTTTCTCGGCGGAAAGATCGACGATTTCCAGCTTGCCGACGACGTTGAACACGTTCCCCGTCGCCAGTTTCCGATCTACGGTATAACCGTTGAGATCGAGAATGACGCTTGCGCCCGACGGCACGTAAAGCGCGCCGTAATAGTACGCCGTGGTATTGATGCCGAACGCCGTTCCGTAACTGCTGTTTTTGCCTGCCGACCAATCTTCCGTAAGCTGTACGGTGTAAGTCTTTTTCGTTTTTAAACTCGTGGTAACGGCATATTGCCAATTCGAGGCATTGTCGTTTCCCAAAATCGCGACTTCCGTCGTTTCTCCCGCCCCCGCAGGCCCGATACGGAAATTCAGATCGTCCGAAGAGAAATGCAATTCGGGGTCTACCGTTTCATCGTGGAACTTGCCCCAACCCTTCGTAAATTCGTAAGGCACGGTGCGCGTGATGCCGATTTCCCGCTCGGAGGTGAGCGGCGACACGATATTGATGAGATTGCTGTCTAAGCTCAGGAAAATATTCGCGGGGTTGTTGCTCGCGTTCTTATTATTATATACGCCGATATCTCCGCCCAAATTGAACACGGACGAGGAATTGATATATACGCCGTAAGAACCGTAGTTGTCCATGATGCGCCCGCCCTCTAAGGTGAGCGTACCCGAATAGACGTAAATACCGCTACCGACGGACGCGCTGTTGGAGCTTCCGCCCCTGATGACACCGCTCTTGCCCGTCGAGCTGTCAATGATTTTCAGCGTACCGCCGCGCACGCCCAAAACGTAACCGTTGGCGCGAGCCTTTGCCGCCGTCAGTTCACGGCTGAGCGTATAGCCGTTCAAATCGAGAACGACGCTCCTGCCCGTGGGCACGTTGAGCGTACCCTGATAGAAAGGATAGGACGAACCGTTACTGTTCATGCTGAACGCAGTCGTGTAGTTCGTGTTGCTTCCCGCCTTCCAGTTTGCAAACAGCTTCACCGTTTTGGGATCGCTCGCGGAACTCGTGTTCACCGCGATCTCCCAGTTGGTAACGGGATCGAGATAGTAAAGATAAGCCTCGTTGTTCTCGTGTATGATGCGGTAATCGACCGCGCCCGAAGCGAGCGTAACGTCCGCATAGAAATAACTCGTGGAAAGCGCAGAACCGTTCTTTTCGACAAAGCCGTTCGTCATGGCGCTGCCGTCCGGCTTGGTGGTAACGTTCGCCGTACGGTAAATATTGATGCGCGCACCGCTCGCAAAAGACGATACGATGGTTGCGCTCGTATTCGGATTTACGAAGTACAAATTTCCCGTATAGCGGTTATACGTTTGGTTATTGCAGATAAACGCCGTTCCGCCCAAGGAAACCTTGCCGTTCGTGTTTACGTACACCCCGCCTACGCTGTTGCCCGCGCTGTTCGTGGCGTAGTTCGCGTAGCTCGTACTGCTCGAACCGATATACCCCGCCGTCATGGTGAACGTACCGCTGTTTACGTATACGCCGCCCGCGGAGTACGTGCCCGTAACGCGATTGTTGCGGAAAGAACCGCCCGTCATGGTAAACGTTCCGCCGTTATTGTACAAGCCGCCCGCGCTGTAATTGCCGGTAGCCGTATTATAGGCGGAGGACGAATAACCGATGTAACCGCCCGTCATTTCGAACGCGGAGTTGCCGTCGAGGTAAACGCCGCCCGAACTGTAAGTACCCGAAGCCGTATTGTAGTAAATGTAGCTCGTGGACTTTTCGTTCGACATGAAGAATTTTCCGCCGTTGGCAACAAACACGCCCGCACCGCTGCGAGAACCGCTTACGGTGTTGGCAAGCCCGCTCGCTCCGATCGTGCCTCCCTTCATGTTGAAGGTCGCGCCGCTCGAAACGTATACGCCGCCCGCGCCGTAGCTGCCCGTGGAGCGGTTGGAAACGATCGCCCCGCCTTCCATGTTCACGGTGCCGTTGTCGTAAATATGAATGCCCGCGCCGCGCGTGTAGGAATAATAGCTGTTGGAATAGCCTCCGCGGATATAGCTCGAATTTGTACCCTGAATGGTGAGCGTACCCGCAACGTAGAACACACTGCCGTAGTTGTTCGCGCTCGTAAGTCTCCTGTCTACCGAGTAGCCGTTGAGATTGAGAGTAATATTCGCTCCCGCGGGAACGTAAAGTCTGCCGCTCGCATAGCCCGTGCCAGAGCCGAAGCTTCCGCCCGAAGCCGACCAATTCTTGGTAAGCGTCACCGTTTGCAACGCGCCATTATTGTTGAGGCTCTGCTGAACGGCGTAAGACCAGTTTTCCGCATTATTTCCGCTGAGCAACGACCCTTCGAGCGTTTCGCCCGAGCCCTCGGAAAGCATGGTGTAAGTCGTATTTTCGCAAACGTAGAAGGTCGAAGGCGAATTGGTATTTCCCGCCTTACCGTAGCCCGAGGTGATCACGCCGTTGCCAGAACGGTAAACGCCGATTTTATAGCTCGAATTCGTATGTCTGGAAATAACGTTTATCTTCGCCGTATTGCTCAAAAGATAGACGTCCCTCGTGTTGTAGGTTACGGTAGAACCGATGCCGTTGTTGCGGATGTTCGCAGTTCCGCCCGCGTTGAGAATACCGCCGCTTGCAACGTAAACACCGCCCGCGCCCGTCGCGGCAGTGGATACGTTAGCATAGCTCGTACTGCTGGAATGTCCGATCAGTCCGCCCGTAATGTCCAAAGTTCCCTTGTCCGCAATAAATACGCCGCCCGCGCTGTAATTGCCCGAAGCCCTATTATAGTAAATAGATCCGCTTTCCATGACAAACTTACCGCCGCCCATGACGCTAACGCCCGCGCCGCTGTATGTATTCGTGGAATAGTTATAGTGAATGTAAGACGAACGCAAGGTGAACAAACCGCCGTCGGATACGTATACGCCGCCTCCGCCGTAACTGCCCGAAGACGTGTTGTTGCGCAACGTCACGTTGTTTTGAAGCGTTACTTTTCCGCCGTTCGCAACGTGGATCCCGCCGCCGCGGGTAGATGAGTAATAGCCGTTGGCATATCCTCCCCTTACGATGCTGTTCGAACTGCCGTTTCCGTCGATGACGAGCGTACCCGCAACGTAGAACACGCTACCGTAGTTGTTCGCGCTCGAAAGCCCTCTGTTCAAGGTAAACCCTTTGAGATTGAGCACGATATCCGCCCTCACGGGCACGTAAAGTCTGCCGTTGCTGTACCCTTCAGCGGTTGAAATGATCGAAGTGAAACTCCCGCTTGCGGTCCAGTTTCCCGTTAAGTTGACGATTTTTTGCTTGCCGTCCGCTTTGCTTTGTTTGACGGCGTTCTCCCAATTTACGCCGTTCACCGTACACTCGAACGCGCCCTCTTTGTCCGACGACTGAATAATTTTGTGGGTAGCCGTGTCGTCGCAAACGAAATAGCTCACGGGATTGCCCGAGTTGCTTGCAGACCATCCGCTTGTGAAATTACTGCTGTTGTTGGCGGCGTAATTATCCGCATAGCCCGCACGCTTTACGCCGATTTTATAGCTCGTACTGCTGAACGCGCCCGTAATGGTCGCCTTTGCCGTAGCGTTTACAAAATAGACGTTGGGTGCAAGCGTACCGGTGTTATTGTATACGGCAACGGAACCTCCGCCCAAGGACAAAGTCGCCCCGTTCGTAACGTAAATACCGCCCGCGCTCTCCGTACCGGTCGCCTTGTTTGCATAGCTCGAACCGTTACCGATCTGCCCGTTCGTGATCTTCACGATCCCGCTCATGAAAATGCCCGCGCCGCTCTTCGTTCCCGAAGAAACGTTGTAGCGAACGTATCCGCCCGTCATGTTAAACGTGCCGCCGCTCCCGACGTAAACGCCCGCACCGCTGCTTTTTCCGTAGGAATAGTTTGCAACGGACGTAGTATAACCGCCGATATAACCGCCCGACATATTGAACGTAGCGCCGTTGGCAACGTATACGCCGCTCCCGCCGTAGGTGCAGTTGCTCTTATTCGCGCCGACGACTGCGCTTTTGAGGTTGAAGATACCGCCCGTATCGACGTGAACGCCGCCGCCGCGCGCAGAGGATGCGTTGCCGTTGGCATAACCGCCCCTCACGACGCCGCTCGTCCCGCCGCCCTCGATGGTAAGCGTACCGCATACGTAGAACACGCTTCCGTAATTGGTCGCGCTCGTAAGTCCTCTGTTTACCGAGTAGCCGTTGAGATTGAGCACGATATTCGCGCCCGCGGGCACGTAAATTCTGCCGTTTGCATAGCCGGTAGTCGTACCGAAACTTCCGCTTGTCGCAACCCAATTCCTCGTGAGTTTCACCGTCTGTTGCGCGCCGTTGTTGGCGAGGCTCTGTTTCACCGCTTCCGACCAATTTTCCGTTCCGTTAATGCTCGTGAACGATACTTCGAGCACGTTATTTACCTTCACCGTACCCAGCGTGTAGGCGCTGTTCTGCGAAATAAAGGTAGGCGAATAGTAAGAAGTATTATTCGAGTAAGTTCCGAAACCGTTTGTAAACGCCCCTACGCCCGTCTTGTAAATTCCGAAACGGTAGCTTGAGCTCGAAGTACTGTAACCGAGGTTGCTTACGACGTTGATTTTCGATTTCTCGGAAGCAAACACGATATCCTTCGTGTAACTGCCCGAAGTGATGTTATTGGCAACGACCGCGTCGCCCCCCACGGAGAGATTGCCGCTCGAAGCATAGTAAATACCGCCTGCGCCCGTAGCCTGCGAAGCCGTATTCCCATAGCCCGTACTTCCGGAACGCCCGACGTTTCCGCCCGTCATTTTCATGACGCCCGCCAAATACACGCCGCCGCCGCTCGTCGCCCCCGACGCGGTATTGTAGCGGATATAACCGCCCGTCATATTGAACGTTCCGCCGCTTGCAACGTAGATGCCGCCGCCCGAATTGGCGTTAGACGCCGTGTTGTAAATGACGTTTGCGCTATTCGACGACATATTGAACACGCCGCCGTCCGCAACGTAAACACCGCCCGCGCTGTATGTATTCGTAGCAGTGTTCGCATAGCCCGAAGCGCCGACGTACCCGCTCTTTAAGTTGAATACCGCGCCGCTCCCGACGTAAACGCCCGCACCCGCATAACTGTGCGTCGTCGTATTCTTTCCGATAACGCCCCCGTTCATGGTAACGTTCCCGCCGCTCGCTATGTGAATGCCTCCGCCGTACGTGGACGAATAATAACCGTTGGTGTAACCGCCCCGTATGTACGTACCCGAACCGCCGTTTATGGTAAGCGTTCCGCAGATATACATAACGCTTCCGTAGTTGTTTACGCTTGTTAAACCGCGGTTGATGGAATAGCTCCCCAAATTGAGGATCACCGACGTGCCCGCAGGCAGATACATTCTGCCTTGACTGAAACCCGTCGAATATATGCCCGCCAGACTTCCGCTCGTTCCAACCCAATTTTCTTCGAGCGTGACCGTCTGCGTGCTCTTATCCGCAAGACTGCGCGCGACCGCATACGACCAATTCGCACTGCTCCGTTTGCAGTGTAAAACCACTTCGCCGTCCCGCAGTTGAACAACGTGATAGGCGCTGTCGTCCGCCTTAAAACAACCCAGCGACGAGTTGAATTTGGAATAATCCTTTGTGATATTTCGTTTGCTCGGATCGACGGCGTAGTTATCGGCATCGCCGCTTCTCTTAACGCCGATCGTACCCGACAAGCTGCCGACGATCGTCGCATAGCCCGTAGGCGAAGCGAAATACAGGTTGGGAGCAACTGCGCCCGTGTTGTTATTGATATAGCAAGCTCCGCCGCCGAGAATGAGATTCGCACCGCTCATGACGAAAACGCCGCCCGCGCTCTCCGTACCGGTCGCCCTGTTTGCATAGCTTGTGCCGATACGGCCCGCCGTCAAAGTCATGGTCGCGCCTTCGTACAGCAACACGCCGCCGCCGCTCGTTGCGCCGCCCGCAGTATTCCCGTAGATATAGCCGCCCGTCATGTTGAACTTACCGTTGTTCATGACCACAACGCCGCCCGCGCCCTTGGTTCCGGAGCTGTAATTGTATCCCCTAAGAGTAATGTTCGAATTGGTCGTGTTGTTATAACCGACGTAACCGCCGCTCATATTGAACGTACCGCCGTTTGCAACGTAAACGCCGCCCGCGCCGTAAGAGGACGCCGTCGAGCTGTTGCCCGCGAAAATACCGCTCTGCAAGTTTAATACGCCGCCGTTGGCAACGTGCGCGCCGCCGCCGCGGGCAGTGGAGTTCGAACCGTTTACATAACCGCCGCGGATATAATTGGACGTATTGTTGCCTTGAATGGTGAGCGTACCGCACACATAGAACACGCTTCCGTAGTTGTTTGCGGAAGTGAGCCCGCGGTTGATGCTGTAACTGCCCATTCTGAGCACGATATCCGCGCCTGCGGGCACGTAAAGCCTGCCGCCGTCGTAGCCCGTTCCCGTGCCGAAGCTGGAAGCATTGGCATTCCAATTCTGCGTAAGCGTAACCGTCTGCTGTTCTTTGGTTTCCAAACTCCGCTGGACGGCGTGCGACCAGTTTTCCGCGCCGCCCGTACTGACGAGCGTAACCTCTACGACCGAGTTGACCGTTTCGCGCCCGACGGTATAGGACGAATTGTAATTGACAAAGTAGGTCGCATAATAGTTCTCGCTGTTGAATTTGCCGAAATCCGTTGTAAAAGCGCCCACGCCCGTTTTATAAATACCGAAACGGTAACTCGTGCTTTTCATGGCGGAGATAAATTTTATTTTCAGGGTTTCCTTGGCGAATACGACGTCCTTGCCGTAAGACGATCCGCTGACGTTGTTGTAAACGCTCGCGTCGCCGCCCACGGAAAGGCTTCCGCCCGCATAATAGATACCGCCCGCGCCCGTCGCGGTATTGCTCGCAGTATTGCCGTAACCGGTATTATCGTAACGCCCGATCTGTCCGCCCGTCATGTTCATGGTGCCGTTGAGGTAGACCCCGCCGCCGCTCGTCGCGCCCGCAGCGGTATTAAAGCGGATATAACCCGCCTCCATGTTGAAGACCGCGCCGCTTCCGGCAAGATACACGCCCGCGCCGCTCGTCGCACCGTTCGCACGGTTGTAATAGATATAAGGCGTTGCAGCGGTGCCGTTCATATTGAACGTTCCGCCGTTTGCAACGAACACGCCGCCCGCCGAATTGGCGTTCGTGGCGGTGTTATACGCGGAAGAACCGCTTCCTACGTATCCGCCCTTCATGTTGAAGGTCGCTCCGCTCGCGACGTACACGCCGCCGCCGCTGAACGTAGCGGTAGCCGTATTTTTGGCAATAACGCCGCCTTCCAAATTCACGACGCCGCCGCTCAAAATGTGAACGCCCGCGCCGTAAGCGTTGTTGGTGTAACCGCCCGAAATATAGCTCGCCGAATTCCCCTTTACGGTGAGCGTGCCTTCTACGAAGAACACGCTTCCGTAGTTGTTGGTGGAGGTAAGCCCGCGATTGACCGTAAAACCGTTGAGGTTGAGCACGATATTCGAGTTTGCGGGCACGTAGGCTCTGCCGTTGCTGAAACCCGTGCCCGAGCCCAAAGAACCGCTTACCCCCTTCCAGGCGGAAGCGAGCGTGACCGTTTGCGTGCTCTTGTCCGAAATACTGCGCGCGACGGCATACGACCAGTTCGCACTCCCCACCAGACATTTCAGGGAAGCTTCGTCTTCCGCAAGGTAAATTTCATGCGTGGCAAGCCCGTCCGCCACAGCGTCCGCCGTGAAAAAGCTCGTAGGGCTCGCCGTATTGTATTTGGAATAATCTACCGTGAAATTGCGTCTATCCCCGCTCACGGCATAGTTGTCGGCGTTTCCGTTTCTGACGATACCGACCTTCGCGCTGTTGAATGCGCTCACGACCGTTGCCTTGCCGATAGCCGAAGCGAAATACAAATTCGACGCGATAGCGCCCGTGTTTGCCGTAATTCTGACGCTTCCGCCCAAATTGACCGAAGCGCCGTTCGAAACGTAAACCCCTCCCACGCTGTTTGTGGAAGTGCCCTTGTTCGCATAACTCGAACTGTTTCCGATTTGTCCGCCCGTAAAAGTCGCGGTTGCGGAGGACGCCAAAAATACGCCGCCCGCACTCGTCGCATTCGACGCAGTGTTGTTGCGGATATACCCCCCCGTCATATTAAACTTACCGCCGCTTAAAACGCTGACGGCGCCGCCGTTGGAAGTATAGGAAGCGGTGTTGTTCTGAATATACCCGCCAGACAGATTGAACGTACCGCCGTCTGCTACGCAGACGCCGCCTGCATTGTAAACGCCCGACGCGGCAGTATTCCCGTAGGAAGCCTTGCCGACGTAACCGCCCGTCATGTTAAACGTGCCGTTTATAACGTAAACGCCGCTCGAACCGGTGTAGCTCGTGCTCGAACTGTACGAAGTTAAACGGTTTGAACCGATCACGCCTCCCTGCAAATTCAAAGTACCGCCGTTTACGGTAATTGCCGCACCGCGCGAATTGCTGCCGGAAGCGTTGGTATATCCGCCTTTGATAAAACTGCCGTCGGTGCCCTTAATGGTGAGAGAACCCGCAACGTAAAACACGTTACCGTAACTATTCGCACTCGTGAGTCCCCTATCCACGGTGTAGCCGTTCAGATTAAGCACGATATCCGCGCCTGCGGGCACGTAAATCCTGCCGCTACTGAAACCCGTCCCCGTGCCCAAGTTCCCGCTGCTCGCAGTCCAGTTCGCCGAAAGCGTTACCGTCTGCTGCGTTTTGGTATCGATACTCTTTTGTACGAAGTAAGACCAGTTTTCCGCGGCGTTCGTTTTATTGATTTG
Source organism: uncultured Clostridia bacterium (assembly GCA_947088135.1). Taxonomy (GTDB): domain Bacteria; phylum Bacillota; class Clostridia; order Christensenellales; family Borkfalkiaceae; genus Gallimonas. The sequence continues at coordinate 15,891 of CAMUFJ010000007.1, read as the reverse complement.
GGCGACTTCCGTTACGCCGTTATCCGTTAACGTCATGCTCTTGTACGTACCGCTGTTTTGCACGACGAAAACGGAGGCGGGAGAAGTGCAGTACGTTCCGCAGCCCGAAGTAAAAGAGCCCGCTCCCGATTTGTATACGCCGTAACGGTACGAAGTGCTTGAAATCTGAGAAATTACGTTGATTTTAGAGGTTGCCGAAGCAAATACGATATCCTTCGTATAAGAACCCGAAGTGAGATTGTAGTAAATGCTCCCGCTTCCGCCCACGGAAAGTTTACCGTTCTCGGCATAGTACAAACCGCCCGCGCCCGTAGAATTTGTGGCGTTGTTATAGTAAGACGACGATTGAGAACTGTAATAGCCTATCTGACCGCCCGTCATCTTCATCGTGCCGTCGAGATAAACGCCCGCACCGCTGTACGTACCCGAAGCGGTATTGCGGCGGATGTTTCCGCCCGTCATATGAAACGTACCGCCGCTTACGACGCGAACGCCCGCACCGCTCTTAGTGCCCGAAGCGGAGTTGTTGTAGATACCTCCGCCCGTCATATTGAAGACGCCGCCGCTAGCAACGAACACGCCGCCCGCCGCGTTGGAATTGGTGGCGGTGTTCACGTTACTGCTGTTTCCGATATTTCCGCTCTTTAAATTCAGCGTACCTCCGCTTGCAACGTAAACGCCCGCCGCGGTATTCGCCGCTCTCGAAGTGTTAGGTCCGATCGTAGGCCCCTCGATGTTCACGACGCCGCCGCTTGCAATATGAATTCCTCCGCCGTAGGCGGAGCTGTAACTGCCGTTTATGTAACCGCCGCGGACATAACCGCTGCCCTGCAAGGTAAGCGTACCGCATACGTAAAACACACTGCCGTAGTTGTTTGCGGAAGTAAGCCCGCGGTTGATCGTCTGCCCGTTGAGATTGAGTACGATGCTCTTTCCCGCAGGAACGTAAAGACGGTTACTGCTGAATCCGCTGCCCGAAGTCGTGCCCGTATTGGTTGCCCAAGCGGAGGTAAGTTTCACCGTCTGCGGATTGTCCGTAGAACTCGCCGTGATCGCCGCGTTCCAGGTAGCGCCCCAGTCTTCGGCAGCGTGTGCCGTCAGTTGCTTCGAATCGGAACGTCGGAAGCCGAACCCGAATACGAAGCTCAACAACAAACAAATAAACAGCATGAAAAGACCCGCCGTGCGTAGCCCGCGCAGGCGGTTTGAGGAAAGCGTAAGCAAGAAGCCCCCGCTCGCCGGTTTTTCACCGTACCGATTGTTGAGTTTTTCTTTTTGCATAAGCTCCCCTTTTCCCGCATGAATTGCGTTCGCAGGGAAAACCCTCCCGTTTTCAGCCGTCCGGATAAGCTTTTTGGAATCCGTGGCACACGGATTCCCTTTTTTGTTGGGAAACAAAAAACTCGCTGATTCAAAAAAAGCCCGTCGTTTGGCAAACTAAAACATTAATGCGCCTTTATTATAATATAGACGCGTAGGTTTTGGCAACTGTTTTTCGGCACATTTTGCATTTTTGGACGAAAAACGCGTTTTTTTAAGCATTTTCGGCGTATTTTGGAAATAAATTCGGACGCTTGTTTGGAAAATATGCCTGCAAAAGTGTTGTATTTCCCATTTTTTTCAATTCATCATAAATGCAAAGCGCTTCTCTCCCCGCGCTTCCGTACTTCCGCCCGCCCCCTAAACAATGCACGGACGCTTTTATATGCCCTCTTCTGCCGGAAAAAACCGCCGCCAGCTCGCCGCGCTCCCCCACCGAGCGCAAATCGCCCGAAATAGGCAAATAACAGCAATTCTACCCACAGTAGAGTCCAAAACTTTGAGTAGAATCCATTCCGTCCTCCGTAGAGCGAAAAATTTACATGGAGAATAAAAAAAACAAAAAATAGGGTGTAATTCAAAAGAAACCGTGGTAAACTATTAGCGAAACAAAAAAGCGATGTAACGTCGCTTAGGAGGCAATTATGGCAGATTTTGATATTTTCGTAGATTCGTCGGCAAACATCCCCGACAACCTGCGGGACAATATTCGGGTGATTCCCTACATTTGCACCATCGACGGCGAAGAGTTTTCTTGCACCGAAGACGCAAACTTTTCCGAGCTCGCAAAAGAATTCTATCATAAAATGCGGGAAAACGCGGACGTGAAGACTTCCCTCATTGTGGAAGAGCGCTTCGTAGAAGCCCTCACCCCCACTTTGGAAGCGGGAAAAGACGCCCTTCTCATCACCATTGCATCCGGCATCAGCGGGACGTACAATCAAGCTCTCAACGCAAAGAAGACGCTCGAAAGCCGTTTCCCCAAGCAAAAAGTTTTCGTACTCGACAGCGCGAACGCTTCGTTGGGCGAGGGACTGCTTGCACTCAAAGCGGCAGATTTGCGCGCAATGGGCGAGAGCGCGGAGGCTTGCGCCGAGTGGATCAACCGCAACGCTTATAAAATGAACAGTTTTCTCACGGTAGACGATTTGAAATATTTAAGAAAGGGAGGACGGATTTCCCGTACGCTCGCCATCGCAGGCACCCTTCTCAACATCAAACCCCTGTTGCGCGCAGACGGCGGAACGCCCGCTAAAATTTCCGCTTTCGGCAAGGTGCGCGGGAGAAAGAAAGCGATCTCCTCTTTGGTGGAAGCGTTTGATAAATACGTCGTCCGTCCCGAAACGCAGACGGTCGCCATCGCCCATGCGGACTGCGAGGAAGACGCCTTGGAGCTCGCCCGTATCTTAAAAGAGCACGGCGCAAACGACGTCATCGTAGAATATTACGACCTTTGCTCGGGGATTCACGTCGGCCCCGGCACGCTCGCCCTCTTCTTTATGGGTAAGGACCGCAAAAGCGAGTCCTTGGCCTCCGCCGTAGTCCCGCACGGGAAAACGGTTACTACCAACGCTTAAAAAATTTAAAAGGAACGCCCGACCGCAAGCGGTCGGGCGTTTTCCATATGAAATTTATCGGTTATCAGCCGCTCAGATCCTCTTTGAACTGCGCCATGATCTTACTCTCGATGCGGGAGATCTGCACTTGCGATACGCCGATCGCCTTGGCGACTTCGCTCTGCGTCATGTCGCGGAAGTAGCGCAGAAACACGATTTTCCGCTCCCGCTCGGGCAACTTGGAAATGGCTTGCCGAAGCACCAACCGCTCGATCATATCGTCCTGATTGTCCTTCGCGGGAAGCTTTTCCGCAAGGCTGACCGATTTTTCGTCTTTATAATCCGCCTGTTCGTAAATGGAAACGGGCATTCTCGAAGAGCCGAGCGTGAACACCACTTCCTCCTCGTCCACCGAAAACGCCGCCGCAAGCTCCTTTACCGTAGGCTGCCGTCCGTGCGCGATCGAATAGCTCTCGATATAGCGGTTCATTTCACGCGCCGTCTTTTTAAGCGCACGGGAAACCTTTACGCTGCCGTCGTCCCGCAAAAACCGCTTGATTTCCCCCGCGATCATGGGCACGGCGTAGGTGGAAAAGCGTACGCCGTAAGTGGTGTCGAAGCCCGCGATCGCCTTTAAAAAGCCCATACATGCAAGCTGGAATAAATCGTCGTATTCCACGCCCTTTCCCAAATAGCGCTTTAAAATGCTCTTTAAGAGGGAAGTATTATGTTGCAGAAGGCATTCTTTCGCGCTCTTGTCCCCTTCCTTCGCAAGCGCAAGCAGCCTGAGCGTTTCCTCCTCATTGAGCATTTGCTTCCGCCCTTGCGCCGAAGTCCTTGCTCATCGTTACAACCGTGCCCGCCCCCGCACGAGACTGTACGGAAAAGGTGGACATAAAAGTTTGCATAATGGTGAATCCCATACCCGAACGCTCCTCTCCCGGCAGAGTGGTATAAAAGGGCGTAAGCGCCTGTTCGAGATCGGCTATCCCCTTTCCGCTGTCGGAAATTTGAATATGTAGGCACTCCCCCTCGATTCTGCAAACAATTTCGATCCAGCCCTCCTGTCCCGCATAGCCGTGTACGATACAGTTCGTCACCGCCTCCGAAACGGCGGTCTTTATGTCGGAAAGTTCGGAAAGGCTGGGGTTGAGCGGCAGGGCAAACGCCGCAACCGTATTGCGTGCAAACAGCTCGTTTTCCGATTTCGCCGGAATTCTCAATTGTATTTCGTTCATAACCCCTCCTTATAGCTTAGGCATCAGCGAATATACTCCGCTCAATGCAAGTATTTTGTCCGCGCCCGCGTTGGGGTTTTCAAGATACATCGTCATGCCGTATTTTTGCAGTTTTTTATATCGCCCGATTAAAAAACCGATTCCCGTGGAATCCATAAATTTTATCCCCGCGAGATTGAACACCGCGCGCGACAGCCCCGCGTTTTCGTCGATGAGCCTGTCCGTCTGCTCCCGCACCGCGCACACGGAATGTTCGTCCAACTCTCCCGTGAGATAAATGTAGAGGTTTTCTCCGTTTCGATTCTCCTGTATTTTCATGAAAAACTCCTCTTTTTTCTCCTGAACAAGATTGTATCAGATAACAAGGAGAGAAATTTGACAAGCTAAGCCTTTTCTTGGGGAAAGAAGTCGAAAAAAAAGTTTTCGGTTTTTCTGAAAATTGCTTAAAAACACTTGACATTTCGTCGGATTTATAATATGATAATCAAGCATTGCGGTTGCGGAACCCTGATAGCGGGCCTTTAGCTCAGTTGGTTAGAGCAGTCGGCTCATAACCGATCGGTCCGCGGTTCAAGTCCGTGAAGGCCCACCATTTTGGGAACACCAAAAACGTGGGGTGTCCCGCCGCCATACGGCCCAATAGCTCAGTTGGTTAGAGCGCCAGCCTGTCACGCTGGAGGTCGACGGTTCGAGCCCGTTTCGGGTCGCCAAACAGAGCCTCATTCCGAGGAATGAGGCTCGTGTCTTGAAAAAGGCACACATGCCTTGGTAGCTCAGTTGGTAGAGCAACGGACTGAAAATCCGTCTGTCGGTGGTTCGATTCCGCCCCAAGGCACCACCTTGCCGGTGTAGCTCAACTGGCAGAGCAGCTGATTTGTAATCAGCAGGTTACAGGTTCGATTCCTGCCACCGGCTCCATCGGTAAACCACAACTAAATAAGGGAAGATTCCAGAGCGGCCAAATGGATCAGACTGTAAATCTGACGTCTACGACTTCGGTGGTTCGAATCCACCTCTTCCCACCACAAAAACGGGTGATTTCGAACAAAAATTGCCCGTTTTTGCCTTATTTTCACCCAATTTTGAGCTGTACCCCAAATGTACCCCAAAATTGATAAAATACATTTTTATCAAAAATTCTTCCTTGCTTCCTTTTTAAGATAAACCAAAATAGAGCTGTTTTCGAACGGCTCTTTTCTTTTTTTGACTTTACATTGTCAAAACTTTTCAGCATGGCGATCGCCATAGATCGTCATGCGCACTTAGGTTAAAGTTATCAAACCATAGCCGTATTTTCCGCAAGCTCGGTAAATTATCCCGCATAACAAGATAATTCTTTGCCCGATTGTAATACTGACAAGTCATGCCAACCGTGCGTTCCACCACGCTATCAAAGAACGACAATGCATTTACCGTACATTCAGACACCACGTCAATAAAGCGTTTTTTCGGGCGATTGCAATTCCTACTTGCCCAATAACGCTTTTTGAAATCTTCGCTTACGCCCAAATCCTTACCAATATACTTTAACAAATAACCCGCCGCTTTTTCCGTGTCCTCGACCGCCGTAACGGTAGAAAAACCATAACGCCATGCGTTACAGTTATATATTTCACGCCCATTTTTATCGTAGTGCCCGCTAAATGCAAGCTTTAATTCTTCTTTTGAAATACCGCCCGCCACCAAATGGAAATGAATACACCCGCTCTTATGGCGTTCAGGAACAGCCAAATAATACATATTCGGACATCTTAACCGTATATCCCTACGAAATTTCTCCCAATTCTTATAAACGGCTTTATCGTCCGTTCTATTTTGTGCGATATTATTAAATGTAACAGTTACAAACCAATCCCAACTATTTGCCATTAAAATTTCTCGCACTACCCTACGGGTACGTTGCAACGATATATCTACACAACGTTTAATTTCCGAAGATAGCTTACGGCGCAAGAGCTCTCCCGTCTTTATATTAACTTTCCACGCATAACCCTTTTCGTCATAAATAGTCTTTGTCCTTTTCTCAACGCCTTTGCGCCCGTTGTTTTCATACACACGCAATAAATCATATTCGGCATATTCGTCTATTTGAAACCGATACAAGTTAATATCACGCCCCACCGAAGTATCACCGAATCGAATGATATGCTTTATCCCTTTTCTTTTTCTCCGCACAACTCAATCTCCCTTTTATTCCCTTTTTGACATTACAATGTCAAAATCATACTTTAAGTGTTGCTATCGTCAAGTACCGCAACACGGCCCTCGCGCTGGCGCGCGAGGGCGACCGTTTATCACGTGCAAAGTGGTAAATCCTTTGCCTTGTATTCGTTTCTCCGTGCGCGATCGTCATACGTAAACGGTACGTCACAAGGCAACACGTAAGAATGAATATCTTTATCGTTCCTCATGCGCCCGTCTGCGCCAAGCGTACGCACGTAAAAAAACCGCCGAAAACCGATATCCTTTATAAGCGCGTCCAAACGAAACAAGAACGTCGAAAGGCGCCTACTCGTGTTAATACCGCGCTTTTTGATTCGCGCCACAAGCATACTGTACAACCACTGTAAAAAGCGCGGGGATAACAGCGTACGCTGTTCTATCAAATAATTTGTGACATTCAGAACCGCACGCGCACCGATAAATACTTCCCCGCCCCTTTGATCATTGATAAGCATATGCCCCTCGTCAAATTGCCGAAACAAACTTAAATAGTTGTTTATATCATTTACATTTAAAGGGTCTTTGAAGCCATTATTAGTCCGCATGGAATTCGGCAACATTTCCGCGATTTCGTCCACGAGTTTAACGTTATATTCCGCAAATCGTTTTTTCTGCTGAAAATACTTTATATCAAGCGGTATCGGCTCTTTCCCGCACAACATGAACTTGACATTCGAATAACAGCACGGAATATAACCGTTTTCATTATAAAACTTGATACTATCGTAGACCGCCTTATACGCTATCCAAAACGTGCTTTTCCCCTGCTGATAATCATAAAGATACTTCGCGGCAAATGGCATATGCAAAAGATACTGCGTTACAAGCTCCTCCCACAAAACGATTGCTTTATAACACGTAACATATATCGAAGTAAACGTTTTGCCCGTGCCCGGCGCGCCGTCCTTCATTTCACACCGATTTGACATATTTATGTCAAAATGGAACTTCTCCACTTCCCTGCGATAATAGAAAACCTTGCAAAACGGTATCAGACGGCGCAGGAAAAGCACGACCAAAACCACAACACCGATTATGCTAAGCACTTGCACGAGCAACAGCGAAACACGAAAGCCATGCTTTATTAAATCCGCAAATACCCCGACAAACAGCACCGAAAGCCCGCCAATAAAAATACACACGACTAAAAGCGGAATCAAATAGTACAACAACGTTTTCTTCGTCATTTTCTTTATATCCATATACATTTAGGCGGTTTCCATACTGAAAACCGCCTACCCCCCCTCTTTTTTCTATTCGCCCCGAATCTTCCTAAACAGCCACGCAATCCCTTTAAACGGAGCGGTAATAATCCACCACAAGGCACTGCCAACCGTCTTTAATATCCCAAACAAGAACTTACCCACGGAGGGAATCAGCAAGCCGAGTATCGTCGGCAAAAGGATAACCGCCAAGCCGACAACGAGCAAATAAACCCACCAATTGGAATGACCCGTGAAAAAGTCTACAATCGAATTCCAAACTCCTTTCAACCAATCCCAAAACGAACTTTCCTTTTTTGGGAGATTTCCTTGCACATTATCGGGTTTTTGGTCAGGCGCGGGAGATTGTTTATTATCGACTACGCCAAGATTGTACACCTTGCCGTCCGTTTCAAATTTTAAACGAAGAATCGTTACTTCCGAAACCTTCGTTCCCCACTCCGTATACGCAATTTCGCTAACATAAGTCCCTTCCGTTTCAACGAAACGCAACACCCACTGTTTACCGCCGATCGCCTGTTGCGCTTCGTCCGTCAAATTATTTTCTTTGCCGAACTCTGATACCGATTGTATTTGATTCCACGTATGCTTGTACCACGAAAAATAAGCTTTATTCGAGGATTGCTCTTCACAAGTTAAAAAAGCATACTTTTCAACCGAATCCTTGTATTCATATCTATCACCCCCAATCAAAGAGCTTCGATAATAATAGTCCTGCTGAACAAAATACACATCGGCTTCCATGAGCTTATCTATGTTATAATCCGTCGAAAAAGCCACGTAATGAGAATCCGTAAAAGTACCCATGCCGCCGCGAAAACGCAAATAACCTACATATTTATCGGTTACTGTAATCGTCTCCATTGCAAGGCATTCGTACGTAATTTCCGCTCCGACTTTTTGCGCCGTATAAAGTTTCCCAACCTCATACGGAACCTCATAAATATCATTTCCGTTTCCGTCGTCCGTGTCAACACCGTCCACCCATTTACGGAATACCGAAATAATATTATAGTAACGGATATCTTCCGAACACACTTTAAAATCACGCACGACGTATTTTGCCAAAGCTCCCGAAATACTCAATAACCGCAACTTATAGTTTTTAATATCGCCCGCTTGAAATTCGTTCGGCTTTGTCGCCATATTCAACGAAGTAACCGTAATCCCCGAAACGTTCGGCTGATACACGTACACAAACAGCTCGCCGTTTACGCTTTCCGCCACTTGAATCACGTTGACGGCGTAATCCCCCGCCACGATCGGATAATCGCTTTCCTTAAAATCCGAATCCTTGCGCAAATCCATAAGAACATCGCTATATTCCGTCCCGCTTGCCGCTCTTGCCATGATAGGCATAAAGGCGGGGGAAATCATTCCCACCGCCAATACCACCAAAAGCAAGAAACACGCAAGGACGATATGTAATCTTTTTATTTTATTCATACTGTCCTCCCTGTTTTTTTGCTTCACTTAAATGTAAACTTCCGTCTTATCCACCGTAATGTTACTTACGGGAATCTGAACCGCGCTCATATCAAGTTTATCGATAGACACATATGTGGATAAAGAATTGCTATACGAACCATTACCGCTATGATCAAAAAACCCATAAGAAACGGTGAATTTAACTCTTCCGCATTTCACGGAATCGCTCGCTGTGAAATTCTTGTTTGCTTCGTAAATCGCCGTCGTAAGAGGATTTAAAACAGCGTTGGAATTACCCCCGCCCGTAAGCGTGACGAAATCCGAAATATTGACTTGAAAGCTACCCGACATTTGATTATAAATTCTACCTATCGGAGCTTCTACACTTTCCAAACCTTCCTTCAAACTCCATGTCCCACTCCACGTACCGTCACTGTTAATATTCTTATAATTTGAATTGTTCTTGACTTGCGGCCAAAAATACGTATCCGAAAATCCCAACTTTGCGCCCACTCTATAATCCCCGCGAACCGTTCCCGTTCCAAATTTCGGAATAACCGTATAGCTCGTTCTCGCGCCGATTGCCAACACGCCCGCACCGCCATTGGGGGCAGCGATTGACGCCGTAACGCTTTCCATGCGTTGAATGTAATGCACGACAAACGACGCCGAAACTTCGGGTGTGCTTTGCGAGGTTGCCGTAACCTTAATCGGCGCACCGAACTCCGCCTGCACCGACAACACCGCTTCCGCCGAACCTGCCGAACCTTGCGAAATCGTCAAATAATCTGCGGGATTCTCCCCGTTCGCCCACGTTTCATAATTCGAAGATTCGCTCGTATCGAACGCCATACTGTACGTTACCGTTTTATCCGTTGCCGAATCAGGTTCGATTGTCGCCGTTACCGTATATGCGGAATCGGACAAAGGCGAAACACCGTACTCCGCATAATCTTCCGCCGCGATCGCCGATACCATAAGCCGAACACCGTTGCCCTTTACTTCGGAAGGAAGCAACGCGCCGTTAACCCCTGCGTTTTCACCTTCGAAGTCCACTGCGGGCGGGGTAATATCGCCCATATTATCGGGCGGTGTAACGCTCGTTTGACCGCCTTTACCCCAACTGTTAAACCATGTCTTTACGTTCCAATTCGTAAAGCCCAAAGAACCGATAGAAACAGTCACGAAAAGAGCCGCCGCTATGACCAATGACACGATTCCCGTTATAAAACTTTTTTTGTTCATTTTTTTACCTCTCTTTTAATATTTTTTTGTTTGCGGATTTTCCCCGCCTTTTCGGTCGGTGCGTATCAAATACGCAACCGAACGATTTTTGTTTTTTAACAGCGATACCACGCCGTTTCGCACACCCTTCGGAAGCTCACAGGTATTTTCAACCACCTTATGATTTCCGCCCGTCAAATTCGTTGAAGTAACAAAGGCGCTCGTGCCCTTGTCCACCCTGCCGTAAATGTCGATATCCGTCCGCAACTTACGTTTCCCATGCTTATCCGTTGTCCACACCTTATCGGAGGTCACGACCTTTAACCCGACCAAATCCTTGTTTTCTTTATGAAATCCTCTTGACATTTCCAAAACTCCGCGATATAATGTAATCACTCTTTCAAAGGTCTTGAACAAGACAGTTGCGCAATTATGGCAACCACAAGCAAAGCCCCCTGAAAGTTTTATGAGCCGCACGCTCGGGACAGTTTGCTATAACCGCCTATTTTTATTAGGCGGTTATCTTTTTAACAAACTGTACGTATGCGATTACTTTTTACCGCCCGAAGAACGCCCCCCGCTACGTTTTAAATTGTAAGTCGCCGCCGAATCGTGTTGCGCTTGCAAATACCCCGCACGATACGCTTTCCCTTTACCCGTGAGATGTAACGTACCGCCGCGCGCTGTCGTTTTGCGTACTCCCGCATTCGTCATGCGTTCGCCCGTGCGAAGTTCTTCGGCATACTTCGCACCCTTTCCGTGAGGATTTAAATACGTACGAACTTCGCCGTCCGAACACAGCGATTGCGAACCGTACCGCTTACCGTCTTTGCCTTTGATAGGTCTTTTTTTCAAGACCTTGTATTCTTTTTCTTTCAAAATTGCGCCCCCTTTACTCGTAAATTTCAATAGGTTTTACTTTTCCGTCGCCGTTGTACTCGTACGCGACTTCCACCGATTGCCCGTATTTAAGTCTATCGTACTGCGCCTTCTCGACGACGAACCTTGCTATAACCATGTCTTGAATGCCGTTTTCGCCGTCCATTTCCCCGCAAGCTACGATTACCGTCGGTCTTTCCGGCATAGCGGGAACCACCTGCCCGTTCGATACAAACCCTTCCATTGCGGGTTTTACAACTTTGCTCAATACGATTCCGTTTTCCCTGATTTTCTTTGCCATTTTCTTACTCCGTTTTTTATTTTTTTAAAAGCGATTCAGCGTTGATTCAAATGCAATTTCCTTTAACCTCGGCAAGTCAATCGCATTCAAATTACGGAATAAACAGCTCAACGCCGTAACACTGTCTACTACCGCACGGTTTTTTCCGCCAAGCCCGAATATCATTAAAACGCGCCCGTTTAACCGTAATTCAGTTGTATTTCCGCTTAATTCATACCGCATAGCAATTAGACCCGCTTCAAGCAGCTTTGCATTATTTTTTTCAATGCACCTTTTCATTTGCTTGCGTTGTAAGAATTGAAACATATCGCACCCCTTTTTAAATTTCGGCGGTTTTCCCCGTCGTTATTTTCAACAAAACTTTTCCGTTTCTATCACCCTTGCAGGGAGCAATACCCTACGGGAGTTACCCGCTAAGGCGGTCTATCTTTTTTTCGAGCTTTCCGCTCGTTTGCGGCGTCCCTTACTCCGCACATTACGCCCTTTCCGTATTCGTCACCCATTCGGGCAAGGTCGTTAGAATCCGAAATTATTCCACGGGTTAACGCTTTTGATTCTTTATTCCCTTTGGAATAACCGCGATAAATTTCAACCCCTAAAACGTAACCCGTCGAGAACAGCCCTTTTCGCTTCTTGTTATACACTAACTTTTCGTCAACCGAATGTTTCATTCCGTTTCCTTTTTTTGACATTGCAATGTCAAAACTTTATATTTTCACATACTCTCCCCTTGAACACAGGCGGGAATTTTCCCGCCCATGCCAAAGGAGAAAATTATGAGGGTGAGCTTAATAAACTTGTAATTCCTCGTCACAGTCAATGCACATAAGATGTGCAAACTGTTTACTCGTACGAATTTTCAATCCGCACACGGGGCACTCATATTTGAACACCTTGCTTGCCTTTGTCGCCTTGGGCTCTTTTATCGGCGTATCTCGGTACAGCTTTTGAAAGTCTAAGCCCAAACTATCAATAAAGGCTTTCAAGCCCTCGGACGGCTCGGTTACGCTCCACCCGATAGACTTTGAATAAGTAATAATCAAGCCCCGCTCTTCCGCGATTTTCTTGAAATCCTTGTTATGGTAACGCCCTTGTCGGGAAGTATCCTTTATCCCGTTTTGGTCGCAATAGTGATGCACCATTTCGTGCATGAGCGTTGCGCACGTTGCGTAATAATGCCGTTTCAACGTTTCCGCCGAAAGGTTGATTTCGTGATAATCTTTCCTTTCTTCGCCCTCGCCCGCCTTCCAAAGCTTCCCGTAAGTGTAATAGCCGTACGCGCTTAAATCCGATTGAATCGTAATTACGACGGGCTCTAATTGATTGCCGAAATACTTCTTGTTAAATGCCGCAAACGCCTTTTGCAATACGCCTAATTCGTCTATGTACTTGCACATATCACACCCCTATTTCCGTTACCGAACAGCCCAACGGAACACGCCTAACTTCCGTTATCGCGCGAATATCCGATTCCGCTACGCCAAACTCTTCCAAGAACTCCCGAACCGCTTGGCAGCTTGTTGCGCTATACAGCCCACATTCAAACCCGACAAACGTAACGCGAAACACTTTCATTTCCCTAACTCCTTTCCCGTGGTCTTTCCCCGCCACGGGTCGGAGGATTTTTTAAAAAACTTTTATAACCGTGTTTTTCAAGTAAACACAAACGGTACAGCCACTAAAATACTTTTCAGCAAGCATTTCTGCAAGTTCAACACAAGGGCGCTCCTCGTCACAACCAAAACGCGCAAGCTCCCATGCACCATTTGTAACAAGAACTTCATACTGATAACCTTCTTTCATTTTCCTTTTCTCCTTTTCGGGGTACTTTCCGCACCCCCTTTACACTTGATATTATACTACTTTTTTAGTGCTTCGTCAAGCATTTTGCGCTATTATTTTAGTATTTTTTGATAACTTTACTACTTTTTTGGTGGTTTTTCATTTTTTAGCTTTACATTGCAATTTTTTTCCGATATAATAAAAGCGGAAGAAAACTTCCGCTTAATATTTGTAGGACAATAAAATATGAAATTGAAAATTACAAAACTAACTCCGAAGCTTTATGACAAATTTAACGAATTCGCCGAAAACAACATTGCCTGCAAAGGATGCAAACAAATAGGACTGACACCCCTACCCGGCAGAATTTTCCTTTGCCCCTTTTGTGGCGAATTTAATGAATTCAACGACAAACAAATAATTGATTTTCTTAACCACGCTTTGGATATAGAATTTGACCTGTCGGAGTAGAAACAGCATAATATCCCCAATCCCAACACAAACGACCTTCCTTCGTCAATTCTCCTTTGGGAATGCCTTTAAAATATATATGTATATGATAAACACCCTTTACACAATCCACCAAATACCCACATTCCGAATCAGGCGCAACACGTTCTATCCGAACAAAATATTCTTTTAACTTCTGACGGACAAGCCATTCTCTTGTCCCTATCTCCAAATAAGGAAAAAACGTATATGTACCAATACATTCCCAATCCTCACGAACATTTAAAACTACATCAACCGTTTTCATTTCCACACGCCCCACCAACTCAATACACTTCATTTTAATTACTCCTCTTTGGGATTGCTTTCCGTAATCCCTACATTACATATTATACTATTTTTTTAGAGTTGTGTCAATAAATATTAACTATATTTTTAGTAAAAAGGAGAAAAAAACCCATGAACTTAAAAGAACTACGCGAAAAACTAAACACTTTACCTTCACAAATGGCTAAAATTCTCGGCTATACAAGCGGGAGTTATTGGTCGCTTGAAAACAGCGAAAGCATACTAAGCATTAAAAATGCCCTGAAAATCCATGAGCACTTCGGAATCAGTCTTGACGAAATCTACGGGATCACCGAAGAAAAACAAAAAGCAGGGATTTCCGCAACTGATACCGCAGTTATCACCCCTCTCGAAGACAACCTTTTAGAAGTATTCCGAACGATCGGAGAAAACCTCGGAGAACCCGCACAACGGGCATATCTTGCTATCGGCGAAAGCATAGCAAAAAATAGTCAGTAATTTTTTTCGCCCAAATCCTTGACAATTCGATTTCAAATGTGTAAAATAAATCCGAACATTTGTTCGTATATTTTTTAACGTTGGAGCCTTGTCATGGAAACGGAAAACTTTACGCAACTTGCAACCAAACTCATCTTACTCGCCACAGCTACGACCGAGGAAGAAAAATCACGCTTAAAAAAGGAAATCGCGGAATTCTCACAACAAGAAAACCGCGATATTAAGGAAGAATTTTTGAAATTCACCGAAAAGGAAATTTCAAAAATGCCTAAACAATTTAGAAAAATTTTCCGCATTGAGGGACACAAAGTCCACGTACGGGAAAGAAAAGACGGAAGATATAACCATTCCTACGAAATAAGATACGCAAAAAAACCGTTCAATAACCCGCCCATATCGGCAAGCGGAACAACGATCGAAGAAGCAAAAGCGCGTTTTATCGAAAAATTACAAAGCTATGTTCCGCATGACGATAGTACCCCTACCGTCCCCAAAGACTTCGACGGATTCGCAATGTACTGGTTTGAAAACTTTCACAAACGAAAAGTCGGGGAAAGTACCTACAAGCAAAACCTTGCCATTTACAAGCGCAACATTCAAAAAGAATTTGAACACATGAAGCTCGCGGAAATTTTACCCGTTCAAATTCAAAAGCTCCTCGAAGAGTTTAACGACAAAGGACGAACAAAAGAAACTATACACAGCATTTTAAATCAAATATTCGTCTGCGCTGTAAAACATGGTATTCTCAAACTTAATCCCTTGGATATGTGCTTTTACCGAAAACATGAACGGAAACACGGACAAGCCATACCCAAAGCGGAAGAAAAAAGGTTACTATCTACTTACACGGGAACACCCTTTTTGCTTGATTT
Source organism: uncultured Clostridia bacterium (assembly GCA_947088135.1). Lineage (GTDB taxonomy): Bacteria > Bacillota > Clostridia > Christensenellales > Borkfalkiaceae > Gallimonas. Next base: position 585 of record CAMUFJ010000007.1, on the reverse strand, counting down.
TGTAATACCGCTTTACACAGGATTACGCCCTAACGAATACGCAACGGCAACGATAGACGGAGAATTTATTAAAGCAAACAACAGCAAACGCAAAAACGGCAGAACAGCTTTCAAACGCATACCCATTTCGCCCATGTTAAAACCGTATCTTATCGGCATCACTGAATTTAAACTACACCACCCCGACACAATCGCGGAAAAGTTTAAAAAAGTTTTACCCAACTACACGCTATACGATATGCGAACGACTTTCCAAACCCGTTGCACTGAATGTGGTATAGCCGAAGTTGCGATCGGTTTATTTATGGGTAATGCAATCGGGGGCGAATTAAAGAAAGCATATACCGATGTTTCCGACGAATGGTTAATAAATGAGGGTAAAAAACTGAACTATTAAAGCCATACCCCAAAAATACCCCAAAAAGAACAATATCTCACACAGCAAAAACGGCATATCTTGTGCATGAGCGATTTTGAATACCACAACATATAGTATTTTTTAGGCTCTTCCATAGGTTCGAATCCACCTCTTCCCACCAATGTCGTTAAAGTTTGAACACCTAAAAACGGAATACATTTTTGTGA
>CAMUFJ010000006.1 GCA_947088135.1 uncultured Clostridia bacterium | reverse complement strand
GTCACGAAGTGACAAAGGGGGATTCTCACGTTCCACGCGCTGAGCATGACGGGACGGAGGGAGCGCGCAGAAAGACGGGGAAGCGGAACACTGCATAAAAAAAGAGGGTCAATCCCTCTTCGAATAAACGCACCCGCAGTAATTCTGGCGGTACAGGGAATGTTCCCTCGACAGTTCTACCGATTTCAAATATCCTCCGCGCTTTTTAAAATCGGACGGCAGGTAACGAACGCCGTATTTCTCTTGCAATTCCAACCCGATTTCGTTGATAAGCCGAGCATTCTTCAAGGGCGACAGCGTAAGCGTAGTGGCAAAATAGTCGAACCCGCCCCTTTTCGCCTCCTCGGCGGTACGGGACAGGCGCAGACGGAAGCACCGTTCGCACCGCGCTCCCCCCTCCGCTTCCTCCTCGTAGCCTAAGGCGATCTTTGCATAGTCGGACGGAGAATAGTCGCAATCGAGAAAATCCGCGTAGCCCGTTTCCCGCAAAAAACGGATCTGCTCCGCCTTGCGCTTTTCGTACTCCTCCTCCGAGTCCAGATTGGGATTATAGTACAGGACGGTGACGCTGATCTTTCCGAACAGCTCTTCCAAACAATAGGAAGAACAGGGCGCGCAACAGCTATGCAGTAACAGCCGTTTTCCCGCCGCCCCCTTCAAGATCTCCGTCATTTTTCCGTCGTAATTGACGCGGTTCATAATTCCCCCCGCACCATTTTTAAAAAGTACCCGTGGAGGCGCAGGTCGTCCGTGAGCTCGGGGTGAAAGGCGGTGGCGAGAATGTTCCCCTGCCGTACGGCAACGATCTCTTCCCCGCTGCGCGCGAGCACGTCCACCCCTTTTTTAACCTTTTCGACAAACGGCGCGCGGATAAATACCGCGGGATAGCTTCCGATCCCTTTCACGTCCAAATCGGCGCGGAAGGAGCCGAGCTGTCTGCCGTACGCGTTCCGCCTGACCGTGGCGCGCAAGCAAGCAAAATACACGTTGCCGTCGTTACTGAGCTTTTCGGCAAGCAAAATGAGTCCCGCGCAGGTTCCGAACACGGGAAGCCCGCCCTCGATCGCTTCCTTCACGGGAAAAAACAGCCCCTCCTCGCGGAGAAGCTTTCCCTGCACGGTCGATTCTCCGCCGGGGAGCACGATCCCGTCCAAGCCGTCCGTGAAGTGCTCGCGCCGACGGATTTCCACCGTTTGTACGCCCAGCTTTTCCAAAGCCGTGCGATGTTCCGAAAACGCCCCTTGCAGGGCGAAGATTCCGATTTTCATAGTTCTTTTCGTGCGGATTACTTTCCGCGTTCCGCCATTAAAAGCGCGATTTCCTGCTCGTTGATGCCGACCATCGCCTCACCCAAGTCCTCCGAAAGCTCGGCAAGGATTTTGGGGTCGTCGTAATTCGTGACCGCCTGCACGATGGCGCGGGCGCGCTTTGCGGGATTCCCCGATTTAAAAATACCGCTTCCGACGAACACGCCCTCCGCACCCAGCTGCATCATGAGCGCCGCGTCCGCAGGGGTGGCAACGCCGCCCGCCGCAAAGTTTACCACGGGAAGTCTGCCGTTGTCGTGTACGTATTTGATGAGTTCGTAAGGCACGCGGAGCGTCTTGGCTTCCTCGAAGAGCTCATCCTCCGTCATGGAAACGACCTTGCGGATCCCGCCCGTCATCATGCGCATATGGCGCACCGCCTGCACCACGTCGCCCGTGCCCGGCTCGCCCTTGGTGCGGATCATCGACGCGCCCTCGGAGATCCTGCGGAGCGCTTCGCCCAAGTCCTTTGCGCCGCACACAAAGGGCACGCCGAACTTATGCTTATTGATATGGTAAACGTCGTCCGCGGGCGAGAGCACCTCGCTCTCGTCGATGTAGTCGATTTCGATCGCCTGCAAGATCTGCGCTTCGGCGATATGCCCGATACGGCACTTTGCCATAACGGGAATGGAAACCGCATTTTGAATGCCCTTGATCATCTTCGGATCGGACATACGGGAAACCCCGCCCGCCGCGCGGATATCTGCGGGAATCCGCTCTAACGCCATGACCGCGCACGCACCCGCTTCCTCCGCGATCCTCGCCTGCTCGGGCGTGGTAACGTCCATGATCACTCCGCCTTTAAGCATTTGCGCCAAATTTTTATTCAATTCAAAACGCTCGTTCACCATGAAACTCACCTCTCAAAACTTCTCCGCAAAATCAGCCGCGCGCGCATTTTTCGCACACGCCGCTGATTTCCGCCTCCAAACCGTAGACCTCGAACCCGTCTATCCGAAGTTCGGAAATCGACTTCGGAAGGGGCACGTCCGTCACTCCTCCGCAAAGAACGCAGTGCGCGTGTGCGTGGGGGGACAGCGTTGCGTCGTACCGCATATCGCTCCCCGCAAAGCTGAGCCTACGGATCTTCCCCTCCTCGGCAAAGCCGACGAGCACGCGAAAGACCGTACCCCTGCTAACGGTAGACCCGTGCGCCTGCAAATAGGCGTAGACCTCCGTCGCGGTGGGGTGCCCGAGCGCGCAAAGCGCGCCGTAAACCTCTTGCTTTTGTTTGGTGTTCCTCGTCATGAGGATCACTCCCCGTCGTCGGGTTCTAACGCTTCCGCCTCGTCCGCGTCCTCGAAATCCTCGTAAAGTCTGCAAAACTCGGCGAACACTTCGTCCAAAAATTGCTCGTCCTCGATGGTTTCGAGATACTCGTCGCCTTCGTCGCCCGTAATATGGTAGATCGCGACCTCCGCGCCCTCGTCCTCGTCGCCCTCCTCCGCATTTGCTTCGGGGGTGAGCGCGCAATACGTTTCGTTCTTGTATTGGAAGGACATTACGTGCTCGAAGCGCAGGGTGTTGCCGTCGTCGTCCATGAGCTCGACGATGTTGTTGCCGTCTTCGTAATCATTGCCTACTTCTTTCATTTCCCGTTTCCTCCTTGCTCCCGCAAGATAACTTTCCAAAATATATGCCGCCGCCAAGGAATCCACGCTCTTTTTGCGTTTGTCCTTCCTCGCGCTTACGCCCATTTCCATGAGATCCCCGCGCGCCGCACGGGTGGTATAACGCTCGTCCTCCAACGCCACGGGAACGCCCGCAACGGAGGACAGCGCCTCGACAAACCGCCTCGTCTTTTCCGTCTGCACGCTTTCCGTGCCGTCGGCATTGACGGGCAAGCCGCATACGATGAGCGTCGCCCCGCGCGATGCGGCGATTTCGGCGATCGCCGATACGTCTTTGCGGAAATCGCCCGTGCGGAAATAGGTATCGCCCGGCACGGCGTACTCCCCGAACGGGTCGCTGAATGCAACGCCGATGCGCTTATCTCCGATATCGAACGCGACGATTTGCTCTAACATGACCCTATTATAACACTTTTTTCAAGCGATGTAAACTTTTTTTGCTTAGTGACTTTGGTTAAACGGGGCTCAATGCTTCCGCGACAAAGAGATAACAACCGTGTGAACATAGAAAAGAGCGGAAAAGCCGTAGCCTTTCCGCTCCCCCTTTTCTCCCGACCGTGTCGGGAACGCAATTTAAAGGTCGTCCGCGTCCTGTACGGGTTTTTCGTACTTATCGTCCGTACAAACGCCCGTATAGCTCCCGAGCGTATCTTCGCCCGATTCCATGTCTGCGCCCTTCTTTAAGCGTTTTTTCATTTGCAGTCCTTCGTGGAAGAACCGTGGCAAGTCTTACTCTTACCGTTCTCGTTCGCCTTGTTCTTAACCGAATTGTTCTGCTTGTTGTTCGTCTTTTTCATATATTCTCCTTTTTGAAGGGGAGATGAACCTCGACTTCACCCTGCTTCGCTCCGCACAGCGGGCAAACTTTAAACGCTTCCTTGGAAGTATGCATATAGCCGCAATCGCCGCAGATCCACAGCATGGGTCTTTCCGTTTTATAGAGGGAGCCGTCCTCGAACGCCTCATGCAAGTACTCAAAGATGATCCTGTGGTTGCCCTCCACCATTGCTACCTGTTCGAATTTGAGCGCGATTTGCCCAAACCCCTCTTCTTTTGCAATTTTCGCAAATTCGGGATAAATGTGTTCCGCTTCGTTTCTTTCATCGTTCGCTGCGAATTTCAACTGCTCCGCAAGCGTTCCGTAATGAAAGGGATAACCCGCGTCGATGTTGATGTTTTCCTGACTTCCCGCATTCTTTTGAATTGCTCTGAAAAATTCCCTTGCGTGGTAGGTTTCGTTCTTCGCGATCGTGCGGATCGTGTCCGCCAGCGCCTCGAAGCCCTCCGCCATAGCCGCTTTTGCGGCAAATTGATACCTCATGCCCGCCTGACACTCTCCCGCAAAACTCTTTGCAAGATTGTAGTAGGTCTGCGTCTTGGTAAAGTCCATTTCCTCTCCTCCTTCTAAGCCTATTTTGGTCGGGCAAGAGAAAAAATATACTTGAAATTTTTGGAAACAAGTGCCTGTTCTTATACCCATTGAGAAAGCCAAAGAAGAAATGTGCGGCGTGCGAAATTGCATATCCGAGGGCGGACGAGCATACAATCGGATATGAACGCCATTTTTGCAATCGTGTTTTTTGCTTCCGCGGTTTTGTTCCTGTTCACAAACCCGAACGGATTTCTTGCCGCCATGCTCTCGGGCGGAGAAAAAGCCGCGACCCTTTCCCTATCCCTTCTCGCCGTGTACTGCGTGTGGCTGGGGTTTTTTAAGGTGATGGAGCAAAGCGGGCTTTCGGGCAAGCTCGCGGGAGGGGTGTACCCGCTTGCAAAACGGCTGTTCCGCTCCAACGACAGAGAGGGCGTTTATCTTGCGAGCTGTAACCTCTCCGCCAACTTTTTGGGGCTTCCGGGCGCGCCCACCCCGCTCGGCGTTAAGGCGGTGAAGCGCTTTACCGACGCGGGCAACCATTACGCCGCGGATATGCTTTTCGTGCTCAACGCCACGAGTTTACAGCTTCTGCCCACAACCGTGATCGCCCTGCGCCTTGCGGCGGGCTCGGCTTCCGCCGCCGACATTTTTCTGCCCACACTCATCAGCACCCTCTTTTGCACGCTGCTCGGAGGGATACTCGTTTCTCTCACAAGGAGCAGAAAATGAAATACGTCGCGCTCGTCATTCCCCTGCTCTTTCTCGCCCTCTTCGCGTACGCGCTCTTTAAAAAAGTAAAGCTGTACGACTGTTTTACGGCGGGCATCAAGGAAGCCGCTCCCCTCGTACTCTCCCTCTTCCCCTACCTCGCCGCGATCCTTATTTTAAGTGAACTGTTCGAGCAAAGCGGACTTTCGGGATATTTGACGGCCTTCCTCGCCCCCGCCTTCCGCGCGCTCGGCATTCCGCCCGAAATCAGCAAGCTGGTTCTCTTAAAGCCCTTTTCGGGAAGCGGTTCCACCGCGCTTCTTTCGGAAATTCTTTCCGCGTACGGCGCGGACAGCTATATTGCGCGCTGTGCGTGCGTCGCTTACGGATCGAGCGAAACAGTGTTTTACATTCTTGCGGTGTATTTCGCGGGCATCGGAAAAAGACGCATCCGTCCCGTGCTCATTTCTCTCTTTGCGGGGTTTGCCTCGGTCGTTTTGGGGTGCTTTTTATGTCGTTTTTTATAAAAAAATAAAACTTGTTAGATTTTTTATCTTTTTTTCGAGCATTTTGACAAAAAAACACAAGACTTGTTTAGAAATGTTAGAAATAAAAATTTTCGAAAATGTTACAAAATTTTTTTGCTTTTCCCTAAAAAGTATTATATAATAATATCACAAACAAGCGGAACACCCGCTTACAACATAGCCCATAATTTTTCCCCCTTATTATATAGCGGAACCCCCCGAGGCGAGTGTCTTGGGGGGTTTTGCTTATAATTCACAAATTTTCTTGCGTGTTCGCTTTCCCGCGTCATTCTGAGGGAACGGAGTGACCGTGAGAATCCCATTAAACGAAGTCCGACGCAAGAAAATTTCGTGAGCTTGTAACCGTATCGTTATCTCTGAGTTGCAGGAGCGTTGAACTCCGTCTATCAAAAGTCAGTAAGCCGCAGGTGTGCGGCAAATTGTGTCCGCTACCGCAAAAGCGCGGTTTTGCTCCGCGCGCATGATTGTAACTTGGCTTTCCCTGGGGGGGTTGCTAATAATCCGCAATTTTTCTTGCTTACAACTAAGCGACACGGCCGATTTCGTCATAACAGTGCAAAAAAAAACGCCTATCGGCGTTTTTATTGTATTTCGGTTACTTTTTTGGGCCGGAACGGTTTTTTGATCGGTTGGGCGCATTCCGCAAAGACGAGAAGCACGGAATACAACACCCCGGGTCCGAAGCTGAAAATGTGACAGTCGAGCATACAAGTTGCAAGCAGAGAACAAACGCACAGCGCGACGACCGTCTTTTCCACCGTGGGGTGACGGAACAGCAGTTCGAGCGTCTGCAAACGGTGATAAATATAAGCGAGGAAGAGCAAGATCCCGCCCGTCATAAGAAGCTGCAACACGGTGTTGTGGGAGTAATAGACGTCCAACGGTCCATCTCCACCGGGTTCCGTCCCCAGCCAGCCGATGCCGAACATCGGATAGTTGCAGAATCTCCGCCAAGATTCCTTGAAAATCTCCAACCGTCCGCTCGGATTGAGCCCCACGCCGACGAGAGAGCCGAAAATTTTATCCACCTCCTCGCGGAACACGCTTAGCGCGAGAACAAGCCCCAGCGCACCCACCGCAAAGACGGCAAATTGATAAATTTTTTGCTTGCCTTTTGCAACGATGAGCACGAATGCAACGCACAAAACGAACACAAGCGAACCGAAAATAATAGATCCTCGGCTTTGCGTGAAGAAGACGCAGAGCATAAACAATACGCCCACCACCGAGTACGCCCAGCCGTGGCGCGCGGATTTAACGGCAAAGTAGAAGGGCGCGGGCATCATCATCGCCATCACGCAACCCACGGTATTGTACGTGCCCCACCCCGTATAGAGGAAATTGCGCGTGACCGTATCTTCACGGAAAATGCCGTCGTTGAGGTACATTCCGAGAATTTCGCACGCGATCCCCGTTCCGACGGCGAAAAACAAAGTGAAAATATAGTCGTGCGGGACGCGCTTCCAGTCCACCGTATAATACAAAAAGAAATAGAACGCGCAGAGCGAAGCGATTTGCAAGAGCCCCGTCGCCGCATTGAGCCCGCTGAAATAGGGACTGAACACTCCGCCCAAAACGTAAAAAACACCGACCGACAAAAAGCCTAACGACAGCTTGGGAACGGTGCGGTTTCGGTTGTGAACGATAGAAAAAACCAACCGCGCGATCAGGAGTGCGGCGTCGATGCACGCAACGACGACGATCTGCGTGAGCACGGCGGGATCCCTCAAAATAGACACTTCGGGATTCATGATAGGATTATTGACGCGCGCGACCGTCATATAAGAACAGCAAATGAGCGGAACGAGCCCCAGGGTGTCGTCGGCAAACAATACGTTGAGCCCGACGAATAAAATCGTGCCGTAATAAAAAGGAAGCTCGAAGGCAAACAGCTCGGAAAGCGTCATCAGAACCACGATCAAAGCAATATACCACTCCGAGCGGTAAAACGCGTTTAACGCTTTCACAAATTTATTCTCTTTCAGTTGTGGAAGCGCATACGTCAACATACCGAAATTATAGCACGATGCGGCAAAAAATACAAGTCTTTGCACGGCAGAATGCAAAAATTCTCCAAATTCCCCACTATTCGACGCCAATTGTGCGCGATTTATCCCTCGCCCGCCCTTCCGATCGGACGCGTTTGCGCGCAATGGGAGATTCTCACGCGCCGAGAAGGACGGGGCAGGCAGAAGAAAGTCTGTATGTTACTCCCTTCCCAAAACAAAATCTACCCGATAATCAAACTCGTCCGCAATTTTTACAATGCTTTCGAGCGTGGGAACGCTACTTCCGTTTTTCCACTCGAAGAATGTGCTTTCGGGGATTTTGGCTCTGCGATAAAAAGCGTACCCGCTTAAACCGGAATACGCTACCAACGTTACGATTTGTTCCGAAAATACAGGACATTTTCGGAAACTCAATTTTGAGAATTGCTCTTCTCTCCCCAACAAAAAATCGGTGGAACATTCGAAAAAATCGGCAATCAGCAACAAGTTGCTCACGGTAGGCATATGCAATGCCTTGCGATATCGCGAGATCGTAGGCTCGGGCAATCCGAGCGCTTCCGCAAGTGCTTTGGAGGTCTTAATTCCCCGATCAAACATGAGCTCGCCGAGCGTTTCGGCAAATTTCGACAAATTAACCATAAATAAGTCTGACAAAATTCTGAGGAAACAATAATCCCTTAGACCGACAGGTTTTCGCCGGAGAAAAATTCGTCGTAAACGGCGTTGAGCGTGCGCTCGTAGTCGGCGTTGTCCACCCCGACGATGATGTTGATTTCCGATGAACCCTGATCGATCATGCGGACGTTGACTCCGGCGCGCGCGATCGCCTCGAACAGGCGGGCGCTTGTACCCACGTTTCGGCTCATGCCGTGCCCCACGACGGCGATCAGGGCGACGTCGTCGTACGTGTGCAGATTGTCGGGAGAAACCGCCGCGCGGATCTCCTTGCAAACTTCGTCCAAAATCCCGTTTTTCAGTTGCTCGCTGTCGATGACGAAGGACATCGTATCGATTCCCGAAGGCATATGCTCGAAGGAAATCCCGTGCTTCAACAACACGGACAGCACCTTGTGCGTAAAGCCGAGCTCGGCGTTCATGAGAGATTTTTCTATAAAAATAACGGTGAAATTTTTCTTGCCCGCAATGCCCGTGACCGTTTTTCCGCTGAAACGGTATTTGGAAGTGGGCAAAATATCCGTCCCCTCGTCCTCGGGACGGAAGGTGTTTTTGATGCGGATGGGAATATCCGCCTCCCGCACGGGGAAGATGGATTCGCTGTGGAGCACGTTCGCGCCCATGTAGGAAAGCTCGCGGAGCTCCTTATAGGACAGCGAGCGAATGTGCTTGGGATTGGGCACAATGCGGGGATCGCAAGCAAGAAACCCGCTGACGTCCGTCCAATTTTCATACAATCCCGCGCCCGCCGCCCGCGCGACGATCGCGCCCGAAATATCGCTTCCGCCGCGGGTAAAGGTGACGACCTTCCCGTCGGGATCGGAGCCGTAAAAGCCCGAAACGACCGCCCGTCCCTTCCCTTTGAGCGCGTCCTTCAAAAGCGAAAAGGTGAGCTCGCCGTCGAGACGTCCCTCGGGGTCGAATTTTACCACGTCGCGCGCGTCGATAAAGGGCACGTTTAAAAGCGACGCCATGATGCGCGCGGATAGATACTCCCCGCGGGAAGCCGCAAACGCCTTGCTCCGCTCCCGCAAAAGCTCCTCCTCCGTTTGCTTTAACAAGCCTTCGATATTTAGCGGAAGAGCAAGTTCCTCCGCGATTCCGCGGAAACGGTTTGCGATCTTTCGGAACGCCTCGCCGACGGCGCCCTCAGTTTGAACGTTGCGGGCGACCTCGTACAGCAAATCCGTCACCTTGACGTCCCCGCCGTAACGCTTGCCGGGGGCGGACACGACGACGTACCGCCGTTCGGGGTCGCCGTTTACGATGTCCGCTACGCGGCGCATATTCGTTCCGTCCGCCATAGACGTTCCGCCGAATTTGCAGACCTTAATCATAACTGATTTCCTTGCCCTCCAAATAGTACCGCTTTTCCCTGTCCTCGCCTAAGGAGAACGTTTTTTTCGGGAAATTCCCTCCGCGCGCGAGCTGTTCGAAAAATCCGTCCTTCTCGATGGCGCGAAGGACGATTCCGACGCAACCCTCCTCGCCCGAAAGTTTTTTCAGATTGTCCTCGCCGTGAATGTAATCCACTTCTCCGCCGTTCTGGCGCACGTACAGCTCGATCGCTTCGTCGATCTTGCGCACAACCTCGCCGCCCGCCGCCTCCGACGGATAGAGCACCGAATTTTTCTGCACGCATTTCAACCGACGCGTCATAAAATCGCAGAACGCGAATTCGTCCACGTCTTTTACAAGGCGGTGAATGGGATGAAAGACGACCGCTTCGTCGTAGAGGTTTACAAGCTCGACGAGGGTGAAGCGGGCGGGGTGACTGCGCCGTTCCTCCGCGCTCAACTCTCCTTTAATCTCCTCCCAATACGCCTTTGCCGCCGCCACGGAATGGTTTCCGTCCGCCACGGCGAAATAGGGCTCCGCGCCCGATTGCAATTCCTCCGCCACTTCTTCGGCAAGATCTTCGGGGATAAAATATCCCGTAACGCGCCCGCCCTCTTCCATGAGGTCGAAGTCGTAAATCTCTTCCAAATCCTCCCTCAAAAGTCCGTGAATGAGCCGACGGCGTTTATCGCGGTAAAAGAGCACGGCGTGCGGGAATTCAAGGGGCGCGCCGCGCCGTGCGGCGACGCGCGCGGGCAGACGGGAAGGAACGACCGCCTCCGACGACCGCACGGGCGTGACGACGCCCGCCTCGGAAGAATAAGCTTCGAGATCGATCGCCGTTACGATTCCGCGGCGCACGCCCGCGTCCGTTCTCCGCTCTACGAGCACCATGCCTCGGTTGAGCTTGACGAGCCGTCCCTCTTCGAGCGCGCGGTACATATTCTCGCGGATCTCTTCGATGCGCTCCTCGTCATCTTCGCCGAGGAAAGCTTCGGGCAGGATAAAATTAAGAGTGGAGGGTTCGTCGCCGACGAACTTCTTCACTCTTTCCCAATACCCTTTGTCCGAAGTAAACTGATCGCAAGCAACGACCGCCCATTTTTCAAAGCCCCCGTCCGGTATTAAGATGCGGGGAATGCGGATACACGTTCTCATACTGCGTTAATAACGATGACCACGGCGACCGCAAGAGCAAGCGCGACCAATTTGAGGGGAATGTGCTTTGTAAAGATTTTTTTCACCGTTTCTAAGAATTTCACGATTTCTTGCCCTCCGTATTGAATTCCTTCCAGTAGTATTCACGCAAAAAACGTTTTAAGCTTTCCGAATCGATATAGCGCGTGATCTCTCCGCGCTTGACGACGGACACGATTCCCGTTTCCTCCGAAACGATGATGCTCGACACGTCGGCGACTTCCGTAACGCCGATTCCCGCGCGGTGACGGGTGCCGTAGTCCTTGGGGAACTCTTTTTGCGAAAGAGGTAAAAAGCACCCCGCCGCCTGAATTTTGTCGCCGTAAATGATCATCGCTCCGTCGTGCAAGGGCGCTTTATTGATGAAAATGCCCTCGATGAGCTGATTGGAAATGTTGGCGTTGAGCATGATCCCGCTGTCTATGATATCCCGCGGGACGTTGCCGTTGGAGAGCACCAAAAGCGCGCCCGTGTTGCTCTTGGAAAGGCTCTGCACCGCGCGCACGATGCTCGCGATGTAAATTTCGGCACGCGCGCCGACCGCAGTTTTGCTCGCCGCGTCCGTAGCCGTGATCTTCGTGCGCTTGCTCGCGTTCCAAATGGAACGCTTGATCTCCACGCTGAACAGCAAGAGGAAAAACAGCGACAAAAGCATGAGAAAGATATAATAAGTTTCCGCGCCGAGATTATAGGACAAAAGCGCGATAAACCCCGTGCACAGCACCAATCCCACGTAAAAGCCGATCAGCTTTTTCGCATTGTTTTCGTAAAGCGTTTTCAGCACGAAATAAATAAGCATAAACAGGAAAATCACCTCGAAAATCATGATCCAATGATTCCCGAAATCGACGAATACGTTTTTGATCCCGTTCCAAATATCCGTCCAGCTACGCATACACGCTCCTCCTCTAAAAACTTATTTCGCAAACTTTTCGCTTCGTGCTCCGCCTTGCGGAATTCCTACTTCGCCCTGAATGACAGGGAGAGAAAAGCGAACAGCTTTGCGAGTTACTCTCATTTGTTGGTATCTCTATATCACGGGGGCATTGCAAAGTCCCGCCACTGTAATATAGTATGACAAGCGTTTGGGTCTATTATATCTTGTTTCGACAAAAAAAGCAAAGCTATTTGCCTTCATGCGAAAAATATTTTGGCAACAGCGGCGGAAAGCGCGCCCGTTTTATTGTAAACGCCGCTCTTCGCCCCGCAGGAAAGCTCGTACAGGCGGAAATACAGCTCCCGCACCCGCTCTTTCCCGAGCCGCGAAACCGTGTCGCGGTTCTTCTTGACGGCGTAGGACTGCTTCATGCCGAGCGCCTTTGCGACCGCATCGTCCGTCCCGCGCATTTCGCTCACTTCGAACAGAGTGCGGTAATGAGAGGTTAAAAACGCGAGCACGGCGTGCTCGTCGTAGCCCTTGGTGAGCATATCCTCCATGATTTCGAAAAACTCCCCCGCATTCCGCCGAGCCGCCGCCTGCGTGAGCTCGTATATCTTATATTCCGCGTCCTTTGCAACCTGTTCCTCCACAACCGCGCGCGTCACCCGCCCGCCCGCACCGAGAAGAACGGCGAGCTTCTCCGTTTCCGAACGCATCCGCGCGGCATTGGAGGCGCAATAGCGCACCATGAGGGAAACGGCGTCCGCGTCGGCGGAAAGCCCCTTTCCCCGCATGAGCGAGTACAGCCAGCGGGACAGCGTTTCCTCGCTCTCCCGCGAACAGTCGACGAACGCGATCCCTTTCTTGCGCTTCAAATCGGCGGCGTTCGCGCGCTTGCCGTCGTTCACGATGACGAGCACCGTGGAAGGACAGGGGTTTTCGACGTACGGCTTGAAATACCGCTCCCATTCCTTTTCCGTAAAATACAGCCCGTATGCGCGGACGAGCCTCTTTTCGTCGAAAAAGGGCAACACGTTGAGCCCCGCGATAAAGGCGGGAAAATCTTCCTTGACGCGTTCTCCCTCCACGCGAGCGTCGTTAAAGACGGGCTGGGAAATTTCGCAGCGTTTGCGGATCGCTTCCACCGCGTGGTCGCGGAAATACACCTCTTCTCCCTCGACGAGGTAGACGGGCGACAGCCCCTCTTTGAGTGATTTTGCAAGCTCGGTAAATTTCATATCTCCCTGATTATACCATTTTTCAGAAAGTATTTCAAGCCCCCGCTCCCGCTTTCCACAAATAAATCTCCGCCGAGCGCATAATTTTCGAAATCGAACTCCACGGCGACCCCTTCCGCGAGCAGGTAGAGCTTTCCGCTCCCTTCGTAGTTGAATTTTAAATTCCCCACCGCAAAGCTCTTCGCGAACACGACTTCCGTTTCCCTCAGCCCCGTAGAAATTTCCTCGCAGGCGTAAACGGTTTCCGCATTTAAAAACGCGGCGCAATTGATCGCCTTTTGCTCGTTCTCCGAAACGACGATGACGGCGTCGAGCGTACCGCCGTAATGATGAGCGAGAAAATCCTCGCAACGGCTAAGCGTTATGCTTCCGCCGACAACGAGCACGGTTTCGCTTTTCGTTTGCACGAGCGCGCAGCCCGCGCTTTCGCCGTTTTCCTCCACCTTGATCTTACAGCCCGTGAGCGTCATATTTTCCGACACGACGAGCAGGACGAAGAGAACGCAGAGGACGCCCGCCGAAAGACAGCGAAGTTTTAAGGACAGACGGAACCGCCCGCTGAGCGCGGCTGCACCGACGTAGTAAACGGCGCTTCCCGCGCCGAGCATAAACCCCGAAAGCACAAAGGTAAACGAAACGGCGGAAAAGAGATAGGGAAGCAACGACATCACGCTCGCGGGTACGTAGAGAAAGACGCCTGCGGCGGGCGGAATCGTAAGCGCGAGCACGGAGCCGGCGAGAAGCCCCAAAAAGAGGACGGGCAGCGCGGGAATGAGAAAGAAGTTCAGCAGAAATCCCCAAACGGGAAAATAGCCGAAGCTCTCCAACACGACGGGAAAGGTGAAAAGCTGTACGGAAAGACTTGCGGAAAGGTAGTTCGCCAAAAACGCGGGGACGCGGAGCTTTTGAAGTCCGCGCGTAAACGACCCCGAAAAGAGAGCCAGCCCCAAGACCGCACCGTAGGAGAGGCGGAACCCCGCCGACAGCCACTGCGCGGGCATAAACAACAGCACGAGGATCGCGGAAAAGGAAAGCGTGCTGATGAGATCGGTCTTGCGCCCGAACGCCCGCGTCACGCCGAACGCCGTACACATGATCACGGCGCGCACCGACGAAACGGTGAATCCGCAAAAGGCGGAATAGAGCAACGCCGAAACCGACGCGGGCACGACCGAAAATTTCCCGAGCTTCTTACAGACAAACGCGACCGCTCCGTACAAAATGCCGATATGCAGACCCGAAACGGCGAACATATGGGCGATCCCGCCCTTCTGCACCGCCTCTTTGAGTCCGCCGTCCATGCTTTTGGCGTCGCCCGTTAAAAGCGCGAACGACAGATCCGCCGCGTCCTTGTCCGCATTCGCGTAAAGGACGTCGTACAAATTTGCCTTGATGCGGAGAAAGGAATCGGAAGAAGTGCCCGTTTTGACGACTTCCGCGCTTCCCGCCGTATAGCGGATATCCGCTTGAAAGCAGTAGGAGGAATAATAATCGCCGCGAGGAAGTCCGGTGCGTTTGACGTTCGCTTCGAAAGCGACAATATCCCCGCGGCGCACGCCGTCCGCATTCACCGTTACGCGGAGCTTGCCCGAAAAACTTCTGCCGTCCAAGCTTACTTTGTCGAGGGTGGCGACGCTATACCCTTCTCCTTCCGAAAGACCGTAAACAACGCCCTGGACTTCATACCTCCCCTCTTGCGCGCCCGACAAAAACCGTTCGGTATACAGGTGCGCCGACAGCGCGCCCAACCCCGCGAACAAAACGAACAGGATGAGAACGGACATGATCCGCTTTTTGAAAAAGGGCGGAATTGCAAAAAACAAAAAGAAAGCGAGGAAAAGAAAATCGGATACGCTTACCTTGCCGAAACGAAGCCTCAGGTATAAAAAGATCCCGAACGCGAGAAACAGCGCCGCATAGAGCATCGGGCGGAAATTGATGCGCGGAAGCCTTTTTTCGTCCGCCCGCACGTTCTTCACCGTTTCGGCACCCGACATTTCCCCCCTCCTTTTTCGCATTTTTTTGACGCAATTCGCGAAAAATCGCGCAGATTCTTCCTCATTATATCAAATTTCGACGCAAACAGGCAACATATTTCGATTGATTTTTCCTGTTATTTCATCAGCGGTGCGGATTTGCCGTTTCAGGAAGGAATCCCGCATTCGGCAAAATTCGACAAAATTCCACAAACAAAGTACTTTTTCTACAAAATCTCACATACTTCTACACCGCCGTTTTATTTGACCGCAAAGCCAAGCGGGAGTATAATATTTTATAGATTGCACAAGTACGACAAATTTTTTTTGGAGAAACGATTATGGAAGCACAAAAAGAAGTTATGACCGAAACATGCAATGCGTTCTATGAGGACGCAAAAACAGAACCCCCCTTCCCCGCGCAAGATTTGCTGCAAGAAATCGCGCCGCTCTTGGAGGACTATTTCGTAACCGAGATTCAAGCGGAAGAAAATGCGCTCGTGCTCCGCTTTCCCAACGGTCAAAAATTCAAGCTGTCCGCCGAGGAGATTTCCTAAGGGAGCAAAATAAGTTGCTTTTTTTTCGGGAAACGTGTAAGATATATTTAACCGATTGAAAAGGAGCTAATATATGAAGCTTTGGGACGGAAGATTTACGGAACCGATGGCAAAAGACGCGGACGCGTTCAACGAGTCGCTTTCGTTTGATAAACAGCTCTACCGCACGGACGTAAAGGCGTCGATCGCACACGCGACGATGCTCGGCGAATGCGAAATTATTTCCGAAGAGGAAGCGAAAACGATTTGCGACGGCTTGAACGAAATTCTCGCCGATATCGAGAGCGGAAAGCTTGCGATCGAGGGCGCGGAGGATATTCATTCATTCATGGAGAGCGAGCTCGTAAAGCGCATCGGCGATACGGGCAAAAAACTGCACACGGCGCGCTCGCGCAACGACCAAGTCGCCACCGATATGCGCCTTTACGTGCGGGACAGCATCGACCGCGCCATGCGCCTTATTTGGGAACTGACCAACGTGATCGCCGACCGCGCGCAGGAGGGGCTTTCCTATATCATGCCCGGCTTTACGCACCTGAGGAAGGCACAGCCCATTCGCTTGGGGCAATACTTCCTCGCCTATGCGGAAATGTTTCTGCGCGACATCGACCGCTTCGACGCGCTGAAAAAACGCATGAACGTAATGCCGCTCGGAAGCGCCGCGCTCGCAGGGACTTCATATCCCATCGACCGCGACCTAACGCGGAAACTCTTGAAATTCAATTCCGTTTCCCCCAACGCGCTCGACGCCGTTTCCGACCGCGATTTTATTGCGGAGTATATTTTTAACGCGTCGCTCGTGATGATGCACTTGTCCCGCCTCTGCGAGGACACCATTTTGTACACCTCCGACGAATTCCGCTATTGGGTGATCCCCGACGAGTATTCGACGGGTTCTTCCATTATGCCCCAAAAGAAAAACCCCGACCTGCCCGAGCTCGTGCGCGGAAAAACGGGACGCGTCTACGGGCATTTGGCGGGCATTCTTGCCACCTTAAAGGGGTTGCCCCTCGCCTATAACAAAGACTTGCAGGAGGACAAGGAATGCTTCTTCGACACGGAGAAAACGCTCTTCTCCTGCGTGAGGATCTACACCGCGCTTCTCGACAAGATCACCTTTAACGTGGGCATCATGTTCGACGCGGCGGGCAAGGGCTTTTCGACGGCGACGGACGTTGCCGACTACCTCGCCAAAAAGGGAGTGCCTTTCCGCGACGCGCACGCGATAACGGGCAAACTCGTCCGGCACTGCATCGAGCAGGGAACGACGCTCGACAAACTTTCCGTCGAAACCTACCAAAAGATGAGCCCCGTGTTCGGGGAGGACATTCTCGAAGCCGTAACGGTGCTTGCCTCCGCCGAAGGACGGGCGGTAGACGGCGGATCGGCAAGAGCGGCGGTGCGCAAGGAATTGATCGCCGTGCGCAAGCAACTCAAAAAATATTTTTAAGACAATCAAAAAAGAGCGGTGTTACCGCTCTTTTTTGATGCGATAAAATGCGTCAGTCCTCTTCTCCGCTTTGCTTGAATCCGTTCTCCGAAACGCTTTCCGGCACTTCGGCGGTCACGCCTTCCGCGGCATCTTCCCCTTCGGCGTCCACGGCAACGCCGTCGTTTTGCGTACCTTCCGCGACAAGTTTACGTTTGCGAAAGAAGATTTCGTTGCGGAACAAAACGAGATTGAGCGCAATGAACGCCGCGCCGACGATGATACAGGTGATGAGCGCCGCCAGATCGCTCGTGGGCGCGTAGGTCGCAAGGAACATAAGCGGGAAGCCGAACACCATGGCGGGCGCGCTCTGATAGACGAGGTTTTCGCTGGCGGGCGTGCGGTAAGAACCGTCTATTTCGCGAAGTAAGATCATGCCCGTGCTCGCAGTGCCCGTGAGCATTCCGAAGAACGCCAAGAACTGTTCGTGACGGTATGCGCCGAACTTGCGCTTGCAGACGAAGTTGACGTAAAATACCGTAACAAGCGCGCCGAGGACGGCAAGTATCAACAAAATTCCCCAATAGGACGCAAGGAGCGGAATCTGAATTGCGGCGACGCCCGCAACGATCATCAAATCGAACGCAAATCCGCCGATTCGGTCCATCATGAAATTGTTGACGATCTGCTTTTTAATAATTTTCTTATCGTAAAGCTTATTCAAGACCGCTTTGGCGGGAATGGTGAGAAGCACGCCGATGAAGAAGTTGAACCCGAACAGCGTGTTGGCAAGCGAGGGAATGAGCGCGGAAAGCCCGTACATGATGCCGAACGACGCGCCGTAAACGGCAAGCACGATGGCGATTTGCACGGTGAACTTATCCATGGAGGATACGACGGAAATTTCGTTTTCGTCCTCGTAGTCGGCAAGACTGCTTTCTTTTTCCCGCTCCACGATTTTGATTTGTCCTTTCCGACGCATAACGTTGATATAAATTACGCCGACGATACAGGCGACGAGGAAGCCGAGCGCGGCGATCGTTAACCCGAAATTACCCCCCCCCGCGAATCCGTATTCCTTTTCATAGATATTGCCGTAGTTGAGCGCCTGTCCCGTGCCCTGACCGAACCCGAACGCAAGCAAGATCCCCGCCGCCGAAATGAGCCCGTCGGTGTGGATGAGGCAGGCGGCGATCAGCGTGACCGCCAAGCCGATAAACGCCTGAATGAGATACCCGTTGACGGTAGTGACGCCCGAATCGAAAATTTCGCCCGCGCGCTTTTTACTGAATTTCTTTTTGGAGGAACGCATTCCCGTGGCGATAAAGCCGATGCCGAGGCAATGATAAGTGATGATCTCCAAAACGTTCATGCCCGATTTTTGCCCGTCCGCACCGTTTCCGCCGAACAGACCGAGATTAAAGAAATAATCGCCCGCGCAGTAATACGTGATCGTAGAAACGATCAAAAGCAGGATCCCGCCCAAAACGGACACGGGAATCAGCGATTTCTTCAACGCCGGAATAAAATGCCGCAACACGTTGCCGATGAGCAAGCTCAACAGCAGCACGACCACGATCATCAATACCGACCAAACACCGATACTCGAAAAACTCATACTTTACTCCTTTTCCTTCGTTGCATTTAAATTCGCGCGCAGCCCGTCGAAAACGTGCACGTACTTGATCGCGCAAAAACGTTTATTGCCCTTTACCTGTAAAATTTTGCCGTCGTAATAGAAATTGAATTTCTTTTTTCCGACCATCGTCATTGCTACGATATCGCAAAGCGGGAACACGCTTTCGCCCGCGCCGCCCGAAATCACCAAATTTTCTTTATCGATCCAAACGCTCTCTCCCGCAAGTTTTTTCTTCTTTTGAAATTTCACGCTCTCGCGGAAGAGGATACCGTCGTCGCCCACTTTCTCGCCCGCAAGCACACGCTTCACGATCTCCTCCCGCTCCCACTCGAACCACTCGTAAATACGGCGGTACTCCCCGATTCGGGGGGACAGGGCGAGCTCCGGCGTGTACGTTGAAGAAGTTCCGCATTCTTTGCACGCAAATTTATATTTATGGGAAACATAGCTCGAAACGCTTCCGCAAACGGGACAAAGATAGAGCGCGCGCTCGATATACTCCGCCCGCTTCCCGCTCTTGAAGGAAACGCCCGACGCGGTGTCGTCTACTCTCAGCTCCTCTTTGATGAGCGCGAACAGCTCTTCCGTAGAAAGGGACGCAAGCTCCTCGGGCGACAGCACGCGGCGCACGCCGCCGTGGAATTTGCCCCTCCGAAGGGAGTGTCCCCAACGCGGATCGGTACCAAAACCGCCGTGCAGGTTGTAGAGCACGAGGGGAACTTTTACCCCTTTCGCGAGCTTGGCGACCGCATCCGTCATTTCCCACTGCCCGCCCGATATGGTGCGGTTGCCTTCGGGAAAGATGCCAACGGCTCCGCCCTCTTTGATGACGCGGAACACGTTTTTCATTGCCACCACGTCGCGCAGCGATTTGCTCTTGGGAATGGGAGCGACGAGATAGCGAATCAGAGGCGAAACCTTTAAGTTGAAAATATCGTCCGAGGAAATGAAATAGACGGGGAAACGGAACGAGAGGGACAAAAAGAAAGGATCCATCGTCGTTTGGTGGTTGCATAAGATGAGATACGCGCCCTTTGGAAGTCCGCTCTTTTTGGCGTGATAGCGATATCGCACGGCAAAAATCGGACGCAGGATCAGGCGCAGGAACGCGAATACGCGCGCATGGCGCTTCTTCACCCATTGGTTTTTCTTGGCGCGAGGCTTATCCGCACTCTCCGTATCGTTCCGCTTTCGGCGGGCGTTCACCCAATCGACGATCCCGCTCCCCTCGAAAAACCGATTGAACGGTTTTGCTTTTCCCAAGCCCTTAACGGTAAACCACCCCGCCGTACCGCACACCGCGCCCACGACGTAGCCGAAGAGCACGTCTGAAGCGAAATGCACCTGAAAATATACGCGGGTCACGCCCATGACGAGCGGTAAAAAAAGCGCCGTCCAAGAAGCGCGTTTATCGAGCGCGAACACGAGAGCGACCGCAAACGCCGTAGTCGCCGTCGCATGCCCCGAGGGGAAGGAATATTCCCTCACCTGCAAGCTTCCCGCCTCCGTCCAAAAGGCGTAGAACGGTGAATCGACCGTATGAAAGGGTCTGGGGCGGGCGATCGCGTTTTTTAAAATCAAGTTGGAAAGAACCGCCCCGAACGCAATGGCGATTACGGCGGCCGCGCCCGCTTTCCTCGTACGGCGGAAGAAAAGCATGACGAGCGAGGCGAGAATAAACGCCCAGCCGAGCTCCCCCAAAAAAGTAACCGCGCGGAAAAAAGGCGTAAAAAAAACGCCTGCGGACTTTAACAGTCTGTTCATGCTCTCCGCGCAAAAATAATCGTAGCCGTAAAAAAATTCAAACATGAGATACCGTTAACGTTTACATGATTGACAAAAGTATACCATATGTGCTATGGTATTGTCAAGAAAAAGCTTACGGAGAGGCGCAAATGAGTATTGAAAAAAACGCCGAAGAAATTTTAAAAGAGCTTAAAACGGGCAATCCGTTCGGCGAAAAAATCACCCTCGTCGCCGCCACAAAGACGCGGACGGCGGAGGAGATCAACCGCGTCATCGCGGCGGGCGTGCCTGACGTGGGCGAAAACCGCGTGCAGGAATTTCTCGAAAAATTCGACGCGGTGCGCGGAGGCGTGCGCCACTTTATCGGGCATCTGCAAACCAACAAGGTAAAATATCTCGTAGGCAAGATCGATCTGTACCACTCCGTCGATCGGGACGAGCTCGCTTTGGAGCTTTCGAAGCGTTCGGCGCGCGCGGGGATCGTATCAGACGTTCTGTTGCAAATCAATATCGGCTGCGAGGAGAGCAAAGGCGGATACCCCTTGGAAGAAGGGCTTAACGCTCTCGCGCGGACAAAGGAGTCAGACGGGATTCGGGTGCGCGGATTCATGGCGATGCTCCCCCTTGCGGGCGACGGCGAATATAAAAAATCGCTCTGTAAAAAAATGCGCGCGCTCTTCGACGAAGCGCGGGAACGGAGCGAACATATCGACTATCTCTCCATGGGCATGAGCGGGGATTGGAAGCTTTGCGTGAGCGAAGGCGCTAACATGATCCGCGTCGGCACGGCTCTGTTCGGCACGCGGGATTACGGGAAACAAGGTTAAGCCCGCGCATAGTTCTTGCCAAACGGGAAATACTGTCAAGGGAGAACGGTATGCCCTCTTGCATTACACATCAACTGATTGCGGAAGACGCGGAAAAATTTCTGCCCTCCGAGCTGAGCGTCTGCGCGTCCGCGCACCCCGACTATTACTTTCTCGGGGCGCAGGGTCCCGACGTTTTTTTCTTTTTCCGCCCCCTTTGTAAAAAGCAAATGAATCTCGGACGGTATCTGCACAGATACCGCGTTTACGACGTGTTCGGCGCGCTTGCCGAAGCGCCGAACGGTTTTTCTTCTTTTCACCGCGCGCGCATGACGGCGTATCTTGCAGGCTTTCTATGCCATTACTGCACCGACGTGGCTTTCCACCCGTTTGTGTACGCTTACTTACAGGCTCACAACGCCGATAAGACGGAACATCAGCTCATGGAATCGGATTGGGACGTGTACTTTGCCCGCACGCGGAGATCGCGCGGGGCGGAACATTGGAAATTCCCCTTTTCCGCCAAGACGGTAAACGGCGAGGGCACGCTGTATCTTTTGTATGCGCGCCTATGCGACAAACTCGGACTTCCCGACCCGCAGAAGGCAAAATTCGAACGGGGCATAGCCCTGTTCGAGCGGTACTTGAAATTTTTCCACAAGACTTCCCGTCATAAAGCGTGGGCGAAAACGGAGCGCGTTTTTCATATTTCGCCCGTCGTTTCCGCGCTGTATCCGCGCAAGAACCCCAATCCCGACTGGCTGTTCGGAAAAGAGCTCTCCGCGCTTTGCAATGCGGAAAGCATAGACGAGCTCTACGGGCGGGCGGTGGAGGAGATCGCCCGTTTGGCGCCGCTTCTGCTCTCTTCCCCGCTTCCGCGCGCGGAATTCGACAAAAACTTCTTGACGGCGGAACCGACGGAATGACGAAACCGAAAAACGGCGGGGCGTGCAGTTGCACGACCCGCCGTTTCTTCTTTTGCTTATAACTTATACTTTGCGGTAAGCTTTAAAACGGTTGCCAAACAATCGTTGAGCACGCCGAGTTCCTCCTCGGTGAGCTCTCTGTTTTTATATCCCTCGACGGTGCGTTCGATGACCTCCGTTTCCAAACGGTCGGTGGGCGAGAGCTGTTCCGATTTCAAGCGCGCAATCAGCCCCGAAACGTAACCGAGCGACATTCCGCAGTCTGCCGCGGTGGAAGCGGCGGGCGTAGCGGGCGCCTGCTCGTAGCAGACGACCTTGGGCGGTTTCCCCGTTGCGGGCGCGGACGGCTCCGCCTTCAACGGCTCGTAAAACTTTTTATAGATGCGTTCCTCGCGCTTGCCCCTTTTCTTCCTGCCGACGGGAGAGGGAATGCAAATGAGCACCCGAAGAATGCCGCACAGCACGAGATAGAGCGCGAGATAACACAGCGCGACCGTCGTCTGCGCGTGCAAGGCGACAATCAAAAATCCCGCTCCGCCGAGCACTCCCGCAACGCCCAAGAAAACGGGCTTCCCGCCGAACAGCCACAACAGCACGGCGACGAGCACAAGTACGGCAGGGACGGCGACGAGCCCGACCCAGGCGGGCACGCCCGCTTTGATCTGATCCAAAAAATTTACAAAAATATCCATAAATACTCCGATTCTCCCCGCATATCCGCTTCCTGCGGCAGGGACAATTCAATGATAGCCAAACTTTCCGCATTATAACCGTAAATTATAAGCGAAGTTCGTCGAAAAAGCTCACATTTGAATTTCGACGCAACGAGCAATGTTGAGAATGACCGCCCGTACTTTGCTTTCGCCGACCCCGAGTATGCGCGATACCGCCTTCTTGTAGAGCGCGATCTGCGGAGCGTAATGCGTGCGGATCGCCTCGCCCGTCCGCCCCGTCAGCTTGTAGTCTACAATCAAATACCCCTCGTCCGTTTCCGCCAAGAGATCGATCGCGCCTTGGAACACCGTTTCGTCTCCGCCGTCCCGTCCGCGCGCGCCGTAAAATTCCGAGGCGGGCAGGCGCACGAGAAAGGTCTTTTCCCGCCACACCCGCTTGCCTGCGAGAGAGGATAACGCGGGCATGGATAGGATCTTTTGCAATTTCCCGACGTCGAGCGCCCCTATTTGCTCCTTGGTTAAGAGGCATTCCCGCTCCATACGCGCAAGCTCTTCCGAAGCGGATCTTCCGAATTGCACGCGCTCCAAAAAGGCGTGGTAAGCGATTCCCTCTTCTACGGAATAACCCGCGCCCGCATACTCCCTTTCCTTGTCCTCCCCATTCTCTAAGGGCGGATAGGCGCGGAGAAGCGCGGTCGCCGAACTCTTCACGGGATAGTCGGTCGCATACGGATAGACGAATGCGCCCACCACTCCGGAAACGTCGTCCCCCTCCCCCGCGAGCGGAGCGGGAACGCTTGCGGGCGTTTCCCTGCGAACGGGCTCTTCGTATCCGCAGGCGTAAGCGGAAAGATCGTACAAATCGGAAAAGCGGTTTGCAAATTCGGGCGAGAGGGCGCGCTCTCCTCTCTTAATTAAAATATGCAGACGGCAGCGCGCGCGCGTCATGGCGACGTACAATAGATTTTTCTGCTGTTTAAGCTCTTCGCGTTTTTGCACGATGCCCGCGGCGCGCCTTACGAGCGTTTCGTACACAATCTTTTTTTCGAGGTCGTAACTTCGGAGCGCGGCGAGAAAGCGCTTGGTATAGGACAGCTCGTCCTTCTCCGCGCCGTGAAAGAGCGCGTCTTGACTTGCGAGAATGACCACGGGATATTCGAGCCCCTTGGAGGCGTGCATGGTGAGCACCTGTACCGCGCCGTCGCCTCCGTTTTCGGCGTATTCGATGCGGTTTCCGCCCGCGCGCAGGCGTGCGAGAAATTCGTGCAGTCCGTCCTCATCCGCTTCCGCGATCAGCCTTCTCACGCGGGCAAGGCGGGACATGCCTCCCTCCTTTGCCGCAATCTGCGCTTCGAGTCCCATTGCGAGCAGACGGCTCATAAGCTCCGCCGCCGTGATCGCCTGCGCCGCCGCGCGGAGGGAATCCGCCTTGCGGAAAAAGGCTTTGAGTTTCATGGAAAGGGGGTCTGCCATCTTCGCGGAATACTCCTCCGCCGCCCCGCAGAACGTGTTCGGCGAAGGGAAGCGCAGACGGATTTTCGTGAGCTCGGATTCGGTGAATCCGCCCACTGCGGACAAAAGCGCTGATACGAAAGGAACGTCCTGCACCGCGTTGTCGAGATAGGAAAGCCAATCGAGCACGAGCTGCACCTCGAAGGTTTCGCAAATATTGATTTTCGAGGAAGTGACGAAAGGAATGCCCCTGCGGGAAAGCGCGCGCACGATGCGCTCCATGTCGCCCACGTTGTTGCGGGCAAGCACGGCGATATCGCCGTAGCAGATCTCGCGGTACGCGCCCTTTTCGCCCGTCTGTTCGTCGATCGCCTCCACGTCGTACCAACGCTTGCCGAGCTCGCTCTCCACAAGCCCCGCAACGCCCTCGCCGAGCGGGTCGCGCTCCTCCCGTCCCTCGCGCCCCAGCACCGAGTAGACGCCCCGCGCCTCCTCCGCTTCCTCCTCCTCTTCGTCGAGGTAATGAAGGCGCACCGCTCCGCTTCCCGCAGGATACGCCCCTCCGCTCCGCATGGGCGCGTAGCCCTCGATGAGGGGTTCGAACACGCGGTTAACCGCGTCCAACACCTCGGGTGCGGAACGGAAGTTGGAGGACAGCCGAAGGGTGTGCCCGTTCTCCTCCGCCCCGAACGTCTTTTCCTTTTCCTCGAAATGCGCGGAACTGCTCCCGCGGAACCCGTAGATCGCCTGTTTGGAATCCCCCACCAAAAAGACGTTCTCCCCGGACACCGCGGAAAGGATCGCCTCCTGCACGGGGTTCACGTCCTGATATTCGTCCACGAAAAGATAGTGATATTTCCCGCGAAGCTCCTCCCGCGCGTCATCGTTCCGCAACACGAGCAGGGCGTAGCTTTCCAAATCGTCGTAGTCTAAAACGCCCGCTTCTTTTTTCAAACGGGCGTATTCCTCCCCGTAGCGCAAGGCGAGTTTTTTCAAGGCGCGGGAAAGGCGGCGCGCATTCTCCGCACGGGCGTGCTCCGTTTCCTCCGAGGAGATCCCCGCGAGCTCGGCGTACAGGCTCTTGACCGTTTTGGCGCAAACGGAGAGCTCCTTCAACGCGCGGAGCTCTTCTCCCTCGGCCCTCGTCATGGGGGGCATACGCCCGACGGCGGGAGGCGTCTGAGCCTCCGCCGCCAGCGCGAACAGATCGGTTGCCGACGCAATGCGGTTTGCGTAGAACGCCGCGTTCTCCAACACGGTTAGAGCGCTCTTTTTGCCCGCAAACAAATTTCTCAGCGGTTCTGCCTTTCCAAGCACGGTGCGGGCGCGCGCGGAAAAATCTTCTATTACCGTTCGGCACGCTTCGCCGAACGTATCCTCTTCCCCCAAGCGGTTTAAAATTTCTTCATAACGCTCCACCCGTTCGCTCTCCGCGCCCAGCGTGCGCACGTTGCGGTACAGCCCGACGACGACCTCTTTGAGGCGCGCGTCCTTCTTTTTACGGAAGTAGACGGATAGGAGCTCGGAAAATTCCTCGCCATCCTGTTCGTACGCTTCCTCGAACACCTCTTCGAGAGCGCGCGCCGAAAGCGCGCGCCCCTCCGCGTCGTCCGCGGAGATGATGCGGAAAGCGGGGTCTGCGTCCGTTAAGTAAAAGCGGGTGCGGACGAGCCGCGCGCAAAAACCGTGTATCGTGCCGATATCGGCAAGGGGGAGCGCGTCCAGTTCGGCTTTCAGCCTGTCGCGCGTCTTGCCCTCGCTCTCCTTGATTTTCGCGATGAGCGCACGGCGGAGCTTGTCGCGCATCTGCGCCGCCGCCTTGTTGGTGAAGGTGAGCACGAGCACGTTTTTAACGCTTACCCCGCTCAGCACGAGGCGGACGAGGCGGTTGATCATGACGAACGTCTTTCCGCTTCCCGCGGAGGCGGACACGATCACCTTCCCCTCTTCGGCGATCGCCGCCTGCTGTTCGGGCGTATAATTCACGGTTTGACCTCCTTCGCGATGCAAGCGATTTCTTTACATTTCACTCCGTTCTCCTTGCGGGGCGCGCCGACGAACCCGCACGCTCCTCTGCACTTGCAATAGTCGCAAGCTCCGCGGTAGGGCGAGGGCGCGATGTTGCCCGCCCGCATTTCTTCCTCCGCACGGGCGGAAACGAGCACGGCGTAGCGCAGAAAGTCGTTGAAATCCTCCTGCGCCATGCCCTTTTCCGTCCTGCCCCCGCCGCCGAAAAATTCGCTCTTTTCTCCCTCGGCGCGCGTTTTATCCATGAGGGATAAGACCTGCTCCTCGCCCGAGAAAAATCCGCTCATGCGGAACTTGCTCTCGCCGGGCTTTGTAAAATCGTCCGCCGCGGGAAAATAGAACGCTCCCGCCGCCTTGCCGTTTTGGGACGCGGCGAGCAGGTACAGCTGTAATTGAAGCTTTCGCCCCGTGTAGTAAGAAAGCGGAGAATCGTCGATACTGCCCGTCTTGTAATCGATAACGCGGACGTATCCGTCCGCCTCGTCTACCCTGTCCGCCCTGCCCCGAATGCCGAGCGCGGGCAGAGAGATGCGCCCCTCCGTTTCCCGCACGCGGAAGGCGGAACCCGCAAGCTGGCGGTACGCCGCCGTCGCCGCGGCAACGCCCTCGCCGATGAGCCGATCCCCCGCGTATTTTCCCGATTGCGTATCGGTAAGCGAGGAAAAGCGGGGACTTGCGAGCAGACTCTCGCCCGCCCTCCGCGCGTAAACGCGGCATTCCTCTTCGTCTTTGAACGCGTTGAATTTCTTCGCCGTTTCTTCCAAAACGCCGTGTACGAACGTGCCCGCGTCCGCGCTCTGCACGCTTCTTTCTTCCCGTTCTTTGAGCCGTAGGCCACGCATCAGAAAGCCCTTGTAGGGGCAATCGAAATATCCTTCGAGAAGCGTCGGCGACACCGCGGAGGAAAAATACAGCTCTCCCGCCGAAGGCACGAGCTCCCGCCGTTTGTCGCACGCGAGCTCTTCGGGGGTGAAATCCCCGCACCATGTCCGCGGAAAGGCGTTGCAAAGCGCACGAAAGCACATCCCGCTTTCTTCGTCGCCCCCGTCCGCGCGCTGTTTGAGCGCGATGAGCTGTAAGCGCGCGGGGTCGCGCTCCGTCGCATTGTAGGGGAACACCTCGCCGATCCCCTTGGCGCAGAACAACTTTTCCGCATAGGTAAGCGCCTCGCTCTCCGCCGTTTCCGCATCTCCGCGCCGAAGCGGCCGGCTCAAATACAGCAGGCGGCGAAAGGCGCACAGGTTTAGCGCCAAGCTCTCCCTTGCGCGGGCATTAACGACGGCGATCGCGGGCTCGATCATCACGCTCAGCTCTCCGAGCCGTTCGATCTCCCCGTCCGTAATAACGGCGGTATCCTGCGACACGCGGGGCAGATCGTCGCTCAGTCCCGTGCAGAACAGGATCTCGGCACGCTCGAATTTCCCGTCGGTTAGATCGCCTACGAACACGGCGTCCGTGTACTGCGGAAGCACGGCGATTTCGAGGGAATCCAGCCCGCTTTTGAGAAGCGCGGCAAACTCCCGCGCGGTGAATTTCTGCCCGCCCGCGACTTGCTTCACGTCTTTAAGCACGCTCCCCAAACGGGACTCGTAGAGATCGGCGGGAAAACGGATAAACTCGCTCTCGGCGCGCATCTCCTGTTCTTCGAGCTCCTTTGCAAGGCGTTCCGAACCGCCCGAAGCATCTGCCTCCATGTACAGTTTTTCAATGGACGCAACGAACTTTTCGCCCTTCCCGCTCGCGGGGAACAGCGACAAAAGGTTCAACATTTTTTCACGGCAGGAGAGGAGCTCCCGCACGTCGTATTGCTTGACGACGACTTCGTCCGTTTCCCGAATGGGTCGGCTTGCCGCCCCGCGGTATCCGCCGTATTTTAACAAATAGTTGCGGTACGCGCTGCCGTTCCCGAAATAGGGATTGGTGGCGACCGCGTCGAGCGAGGCGGGCAGTCCGCCGTCCGCCCGCGCGGAAAGCAGGCTCAAAACAAACCTGCAAAACGGGTGCGAGGAGAGCTTGCGCTTTTTGTCGGCATAATAGGGAATGCCGTGGGCGCGGAGCGCTTTCTCCGCGCTTGCGATCCCCCCGTTCGTGAGCACGGCGATCTCCCGATACCGCAGTTTGTCCCGCATGATATGTTTTTTAATGAGGGCGCACACGGTATCGAATTCCTCGCCGTCGTCGCCCGCGCGAAAGAC
Organism: uncultured Clostridia bacterium; assembly: GCA_947088135.1. Taxonomy (GTDB): domain Bacteria; phylum Bacillota; class Clostridia; order Christensenellales; family Borkfalkiaceae; genus Gallimonas. The sequence continues at coordinate 46,540 of CAMUFJ010000006.1, read as the reverse complement.
GCGGACGGCGTCCGTTTCCCGCCCCTTTTTATAAAAACTTTCGGGCGTGAAAATACCGTCGCGCAAATGAAGCGCGTCCGCGCCGAGCGTGCAGGGCGTTTTGCCCGTTTTAACCCCGCCGAATTCCTCGGCGACTTTGCAAAACATCCGCGCGCCCTCGTTGGTGTAGATCTCCGCGCTTCCGCCCAAGAAAATTCCCGTAACGCTCCCCGCGCTTTCGAACGCCGCGCGCAAGCCCTCCCGCGCCTGCGCCGTGAAAGAGGGAAAGGCGAAGAAAAACAAATTGACCCCGCGAAGCGCTCCGCCCGCGATCTTTTCAGGCAGAAGCGCGAGATAACCGTTCTCGTCGAGAACCTCTTTCTCCCGTAAAAATTCCGCATATTTGCGGAAGATGAGCGCAAGGTCAGAAAGCTTGTCCGCGAGCGCGCCGTCCGCTTCCGCCGCGCTTTGCGCGAGCATTTCCGCGTCTACCCGAGAGGCGGAAAGCTGGGCGATCGTTTCGTACACCGCCTCGGCGCCCCCTCTGCGGAAGCAACGCAAGACCCCTTCGCCCTCGTCGCCCAACGCTTTTATGATTGCCGAAACTGCCATGACCGAGCCCTGTTTGGAGAGCACCTTGCCCCCCTCGCCCGAAAGAAAGCGCGCGAAAGTGGAAACCTCGGTAAGGAAGCTCCCGCCCTTTGCGCCGAGCACGGCGCGCTCCGCGAGAAGGGTCAGCCTGTCCTCGCAGAAAATGAAGTTTTGTTCCCCGCGTTCTTCGTTTTTCGCCGTGAGCGCGCCGAGCGCGCCGAGGGCGTCGTCCAAAGTAGCCGCTTCGTAAAAAAAGTGGGCCATAATGTTATCTGTTTAGATTATAGCATATTTCACAAAAATTTCCTCTAATTTCCATGATTTATTTTTACAAATCGGAAAAAATATGTTATACTGTTCCCGAGGAGTGATTTATGAAACGTAAATTATGCGCGGCGGCGTGCTTGATCCTGCCCGTTTGCCTGCTGTGCGCGTGCGGGGGAACGATATCCGTACCCGTAACCGCTTATTGGTATAAGGATTCTTCCACGGGCAACAATATGCTCGGCAAAGAGGAACGGCTCGAATATAAGGTGACGTTCGAACCCGCCTCCGAAACGACGGGGCTCTCCCTCTCCTATCAGACGGGCACGTACACCACCTATCTCTCCGCAACGACGAGGGACGAGGACGGCAATCAGTTCGAGGAAACGGTATACCGCTACGAAACGGAGCTGAATATCCGCGGGGCTTACAGCGCGGACGGCGTGCAAGGGGACGAATTTGCCGACAGCGTGAAATCGATCGTTTATTTTAAGGGCATCGCCAGCAGTCTGCGCCCCGTAAAAAGCGTAAAGACGGTGCATTGCCACGCCCCCAACAGCGGTTATACGGGGAAAGAGAACTACTCCGTGCTCTACGATTACGTCTATGCCGTTCAGTACGACGAAGACGGTAAAAACGCGGATATCACTTATACCCAGAACGCCCCCACGGACAGCGCGGGCGCACCCTATGCTCCGGCCTCGAAAGAGGTTTCGATCAAAGACCCCACCAACTATTACGACAACGAACAGCTCCTTTTCGCGCTTCGCGGCATGAGCATGGACGCGGCGTTTTCCTTAAAGACGATCAATCCCCTTTCCGATCAGGTGGAAACGGTGAAGCTGTTGGAAGCGCCCGCCGCCGTAAAGGAAGCGGACTTCGCGCTCGACTACGGCGTCGCCGAAAAAACGCATACCATCGACGCGTACCGATTCACCTTGCAGTACAGCAACTCCACCCCCGGACAAGGACAGACGCTCACCTACGCCAAGGTCACGGATAAAGCCAGCAACACCTATCGGAACGCGCTCCTGCGCATGAGCGTGCCCGTGCTCTCCAACCTCGGAACGCTCAACTACACCCTCGTGACCGCCTCCTTCGCGGACTGAAACGAAATAATCCAAAAACAAAAACCGCGAGATACGCAATCCCGCGGTTTTTATTTTTTTCGTCGTTTTATTCGACGATCAAATTGCCGTCTTTATCCAGCTTGCCGTCCGTACAAGTTACCGTATAATCGTAAACATATCGAAAAGCATTAACGAAAAGTTTTTCGCTGTGACCGAGCGGCGCATATATCATAAAAAACGCTCCCGAAGGAGCGTTTTTTGATAAAATTATTTCTCTTCCAAAACCGCTTCGAAATAATCGACGGGGTTTACCGCTTTTCCGTTCAGGCTCAATTCGAAGTGAAGGTGAGGTCCGTCTTTGAATTCCGAGCCGTACGCCTCCGCAACGCTTGCGATCACCTGACCCTTCTTGACGGTCGCACCCTTGCCGAGCCCCTTGGTGGGTTCGACGAAACGATACAGCGACTTTAACCCGTTGCCGTGGTCCACGACGATATAGTTGCCCGTCTTGTCGTTATAGCTGACTTCCGTCACCTCGCCGTCCGCCATCGCGTACACTTCGGCGCCCACTTCCGCGCTGAAATCGAGCGCATTGTGGCGGTAGATCCAGCCCACCGTTTCGTTGGTGTAGATCTCGCCGTATGCGAGCGTGTATTTCACGGACGCAAGGGGCGCAACGTACTTAGGCTCTTCCGCATCGCCGCCCGTAGGCTTGTCGTCGGGTTTGTTGTCGTCGGGCGTTTCATCACCGGGCTGTTTGTCGTCGGGGTTTTCGATCGACGGGTTGTCGAGCACGTCGTCGGTACGACCGGACACAAAATACACCGTGAGCACGGTAGCCGCGGCGATGAGAAGCACGCTGATCCCGAGAATCACATAGTAGAGCAGTTTCTTTTTACTCTTTGCTTTTTCCTCTTTCATAAATAAAAATCCTCCGATAAATTTCTATGTAGCGAAGCGGGAAACGCGTATTGCCGCCGAGCGTATTGGTTATGAACAGCTTTTTCGGGTTTTATACACGCTAACCGTAAAAATTTTTTAAAATCCGCCGAAGATGAGCGGCGTGCCCGCCGCCGTCTGTTCCTCGCTCACCGCGATGTGCAGGTTCACGCAGTACTCCCCGAGCTTTACGCCCCCGCCGAGCACGGGCGAATAACAGTAGTAGTTGACGACCCCGCACGCCTCTTCCGTAAAGAGCACCTCAGCCGAATAGCGGGCTTGCAGCTCCTCCCGCCGATCGCCCGAAAGGCGCACGCTTTCCCCCGTCACCTTGCCCGAAAGCAATTTGTCCTTTAAGGGGCTTGCGTTTACCGTTATGCGCGAGGAGGACGTTCCGTAATACAGTTCGTACCGCTCTCCCATTTCGAAAACGGGGGAATGGTGCAAGAGAAGCGCGAAGAATCCGCACGCCCCGACGAGCGCGACGAGAACGATGCCGTAAATGATCCGCCTTAATTTCCGCATAAAAAATCCTCCCGTTTGACGGAAGGATTGTTGACACCCTTTGGGGATTTTATACATCGGTTTTTCACGTCCTCGGAATGACGGGCAAGAAAAACTTGAAAAAACTTTGTAAACGTTTTTACCACCCGAGCCGTTCTCCGCCCAACAAGTGGATATGCAGATGCGGAACGGTCTGCCCGCCGTTTTCGCCCTGATTGATAATCACGCGGTAGCCCTCTTCGAGCCCGAACTCCTTATAAAACCGCCCGATCTTGCCCAGAGTCCGTCCCACGAGCGCGGCGCGCGCTTCGTCCAAATCGCTCAAATGCGCAAAGTGCTCCCTCGGCACGCACAAAAGGTGTACGGGCGCTTTGGGCTCGATGTCCTGAAAGACAATGATCTCATCGTCTTCGTAGATCCGCTTGGAAGGGATCTCCCCCGCGACGATCTTACAAAAAATACAGTTTTCCATGCTATGCTCCTTTTTTGCTATTATACTTGATTCCCCGTAAATTGTCAATGTTTTCCCGTTCGAATAGCCCAAAGCATTGCGAGGTTGATAGAAAACGGAGAAAAAAAGTTTGTCACAACCCCCTCGAAACAGACGCCCCCCGTGTTATAATAAAAGTGCGACGGGTATTGCGAGGCAGCCATGACGATGATACAATACCTTAACGCATTCCGTGTGTTCGGCGCGGACGTGCTGTTGCTTTCTTTGGGTGTGAGCGCGATCACCTCCTTACTCAAAAAGACGGTTTTTAAGAGCCTTCCGAACAAGGCTTACGTATTTCTCCCTTTCGCGGTAGGCGTGATTGTTTACGCCGCTTACCGCGCCCTGCTCACGATGAGCGCGACGCCCTTTACCGACGAGTTCGCCTCGACCTTGGAGGGCGGATTCGCTTGCGGATGCGCGGCAACCCTTTACTACGTGGTATACGAGCAATTCGTGCGCGGCGGGCAGACAGTCGCGGACATGCCCCCCGTCGGCGAGTTTTTAAAGGAGCTCGTTCCCGATGAAAAATTAAAGCGTGCCGCCGAGGAGCTCACCGCGCATTGCGGGGAAAAATCCGCCGAAGAACTCTTTCCGTACGTGACGGAAGTGCTTCGCCGCTATGCGGGCGCGGACTGCTCCGACGCGGAAATTATGCTCCGCGCCGACCTCATCACCAAATTTTTCAGCCAAAAAGCATAAACCGTCTTCTCCCCCTCGGACAAAACCGAGGGGGTTTCGCATAAAAATTCCGCTTCCCCCCATACTCTTTTTATATGAAAACGATCAGCGGAAAACTGGAACAGGATATTGCGGAGCTCAAAAAAATGTTGCCCGCGGAGGATATTCTCACCTTTTCCTTTGTGAGCGGGGAAAAACTCCCCTTTACGGTGATTTTCGCCGACCCCGTTACCGATAAAGAGCTCTTGGGCGAACAGGTCATTCGTCCTCTTTTGCACTACGCGGGAAAGCCGTCGGCGAAAGAAGTCGGAAAACATATCACCGCGCCCGAACTGCGGAACGAAAAGACTTTCGACAAGCTCTCTGCGGAAATCTTGGCGGGAAATCCCGTTCTTTTATGGGAGGGCGCGGACGAGGGATTGATTGTCGGCACCAAAAAGGTGTTCGTGCGCGCGATCGCAGAACCCCCTACCGACGTCACCATCAAAGGTCCGCGCGAGGGGTTTATCGAGGACATTAAAATTAACTCCTCGCTCGTGAGAAGACGCCTTAAAAACCCGAACCTCAGGATTGAAATGATGCAGGTGGGAAAACAGTCTGAAACCTACGTCGCCGTCTGCTTTTTGGAGGGCATCACGCCGCAGGAAACGGTGGACGCCGTCAAGGAGAAATTACAGGCGATTCAAATCGACGTCGTTGCCGACTCCTCCTATCTCGTTCACTTTTTAAAGGATAGAAAATACTCGCTCATGAAGCAGGTGGGGAGCACGGAAAAGCCCGACATCTTCTGCGCGAAGATCGCAGAAGGACGGGTGGGTATTTTGGTGGACGGCTCACCCATCGCACTGACCGTGCCCTATCTTTTGGTGGAGGATTTCCAAGCCTGCGAGGACTACTACGTGCCCGCGGCGCGCGCCACCTTCACCCGTTTGCTCCGCATTTTCGCGCTGCTCGTCGCCATTTATCTTCCCGCTTTTTACATTGCGGCGCAGCTCTTTAAATTACAGCTCTTTCCCATCAAGCTGTTGCAGACGATTTCGGGAAGCATTCGCGAGATCCCCCTCTCGCCCTCGCTTGAAATGCTGCTCGTGCTCCTCGTTTTGGAGGTGCTCAACGAAGCGAGCATTCGTATGCCCAAATACGTGGGCATGGCGCTCTCCGTCGTGGGCGCGCTCGTTCTCGGCGAAACGGCGGTGAGCGCGGGCTTCGTTTCCACGCCCGCCATTATCATCATCGCGTTCAGCGGAATCGGACTGTACGCCGTTCCCAACCTCATCGAACAAACCTCCGTGGTGCGCCTTGCGATGCTTCTTGCGGCGGGGAGCGTGGGGACGTACGGGATACTTCTGCTCACTGCGTTTTTGCTCTTCAAGCTCGTGACGGCGGAAAGCTTCGGCGCGCCCCTGCTCTCCCCCTTCTCGCCCGTTATTCCGCACGATATGCGCGATTCGCTGGTGAAGTACAATATGGGCTCGCTGAAAACGCGTCCCAAAACGTTGAAGAGCAAAAACAAAAGGAGAATGAAAGATGCATAAAATTTCCACACGGCAAATTTATTTCTTTCTCGCGGCAATCGCGCCCGTGGGGAAAATCATGCTCATGCCCACCCAGCTCGCCTTTTTTTCCAAAAACGACTTACTGTTCCCCGCCGTCATGAACTATTTTTTACAGGCGGGCGCAGTCTTTCTCGCCCTGCTGTTCGCGAGCAAAAACCGCACCTTTTACGACGCCCTTGCGGATACGGTGGGAAAGGCGGCGGCAAAAATAATCGTCTGCCTCTTGGCGCTCTTCTTTTTGTACGCGTCTATCCTGCCCCTGCTCGAACAAAAGCTGTATGTGCAAAAGACGTTGTACGACACACTCCCCTCCCCCGTCACGTTCTTCCCTTTCTTCCTTTTGAGCGCATATCTCTGCGCAAAGCCGATCGCCTCGCTGGGAAGATTGTGGGATATCCTTCTGCCCGTATCCGTCGTGGGGTATGCGGGCATCATGGCGCTGTCGGTTTCCAACGCGGATTTCGGCGCGCTGATGCCCGTCGGCATTTCGGGGGCAGAAGGCATTTTCGGCGGTTTCGCCTATTCGCTGAGCTGGTTCTTCGACTCCGCCCTCATTCTCGCGCTTGCGGGCAAATTCGAATATCGCAAGGGCATGGCATGGAAGGGAATGCTATTCTATCTTGCGGGCGGGGCGGCGATCGTCTTCTTTCTCGCCGTGTTCTACGGCGTGTACTCGGACATCGCCCTGCAACAAACGTTCGCATTTTCCGAGATTTCCAAATACTTTTCGGGCATTACCGTATTGGGGCGCATCGATTACTTTTTCTCCTTTGCGCTCGTGTTCGTCATTCTATTTTACGGTTCTCTGCCCCTGCACGCGGGCGTGGAGTGCGTCTGCAACGCGTTCGGCGACAAACGCTACCTTCGGATCGTTCTATCCGTCGTAGTCAACGTCGGATTGCTCGTCTGCGTGTATTTGCTCAACTTCAAGCTGTACGTCACTTTGCAAACGGTAACGAAAATGCTGTTCTGGATCTTCCCCGTTTTCTGCGTATTGCTCCCCGCACTCTGCCTGCTGCTCAAAAGGAGGAAGCATGAAACAGCCGCGTAAATTTTTAAAAAGTCTTCCCATGAAGCTGTATATCCTGCTTGCGGCGATTTTGACGATCGTGTTTTTTTCCAACGACTTCGGACTCGTCGATATTCAAAAGACGGCGGTCATTCTCGCTGCGGGCGTAGACCGGACGGAAAACGGCTTTCACCTCACCGCACAGATCGGAAAGCCGAAGGGCTCGGATCGGAGCTCCTGCGGCACGGCGAGCGTGGACGTGGAAGGCGACGGGGAAACCATTTCCGACTGCATCACCGAAATTTATTCCAAAACGGGGTGGGTGCCCAAGCTCATTTTCTGCGATTTGGTGCTCGTGGGCGAAGACACCGCAAAAGAGGAGGTGATGGGCGCGCTCGGATACTTCTTGCGCACCGAGTATATGCCGGACAGCTGTTCCGTAGCCGTGTGCAAAGGAACGGCGCGCGATATGCTCAAATCGGTGAGCGCGATCGAGGACACCACGAGCGCGGCGCTCGGCAAACTGTTTTCTGACGCCGCGAAAAAATCGGGAAAGGTAATGAAGCAATCTTTAAAAAAATTCGCGGTCGACTACTACGGCGCATCCGAAAGCAGTTACCTGCCCTATATCACTTCCGAACCGCAGGACTGCGGAGGAGAGTCGGGCGGAAGCGAAGGGCCGAGCTCCTCGAACGGCGGCGCGGCGGGAAGCACAGGCAGTGCGGGCGGCGCGGGCGGAGGCGAAGAGAGCAAGCCCGACAAGAAAATTTTCAAGGCGGAACAAACCGCGCTCTTCTCCAAAGGGAAAATGACGGCTCTGTTGGATTCCGACCAGACGTTTACGTTCAGCCTGCTGAAAGGCAACGTAGAAGCGGGAAGCTTTGCCGTAGAAGATCACGGCGAGCCCGTTACCGTGTCCGTGCTCAAAAATAAGGGCGGCGCGGATTTAAAGGTGGAAAACAAACCGCAGGTTACGCTCTCGGTTTCCGTGAAAGTATTATTGTTTGACCGCGGAGTCCCCTCGCCCGTCGAAGATCTTGCAAAAAAAGAGCTCTCCAAAGATGCAGTCGAAAAATCCAAACAGTTGCTCCAAGAGCAGATCACCAAACTATGGAACACCTGCGTGGAGGCGGATTGCGATTTGTTCCACCTGACGCGCAGTCTTTACCGCTCTTCCCCCAAAAAGTATGCGGAATGGAAGGAACTTCTTCTCTCCACCGCCGACTTGACCGTAAAAGCCACCGTGGAATCCATGCAATGAAAATGCGATAATGCATAAAACAGCCCGTCCGAGCAAATGCTCGGACGGGCTGTTGTGTTCTCTTGCACCTCTTTAATTCAAATAAACCGAATCGTAATACGTGACCGTCGTTCCCGATTCCGTTTCGTCGAACCGCAAATGAATGCTAACTTTTACGACGCCTTTGTACCAATTTTGCAACGAAAGCACGTTGTCCTCACGGCTCACGGTGTAATTTTCAATCACCTTATAAAAGTCGTAAAATTCATCGATTCCGTGCTCTGCGGGATAGGCGCGGTCAGTCCTGATATAAAAATATTCTCCGCCTTCGTCTTGGGAATAGAGTAGCTCGTCGTATGCGCTGTCCCCGAACAAATGAAACGGAATTTGCCAAACAGTGTGTTCCTTATCCGAATTTACAACGTTTTCCTCCATATGCATAAAATCGTAACGCCAACCGCCCGACGGCGTTTGCGCACGCCGTACCAAAATATAATGATAGATATGACCGTCTACCGTTTTATCGATCAGCAGAAACCGCTCGCCGTAAAGGGTCGTTTCTAAGGAATACCCTTTTTGCTTTTGCTTATCGATTTGTTCTTTCAGCTCTGGAAGAGTGTTTTTAGAAAAAAAGTTCGTGCCTTCCCCCGTCGCATAAGCGGACTTGAATTTTACTTTTAGCTCCAAACCGTCTAAATGTTCAGAATTGTATTCGGTATAAATGCTGGCAGTCACATTACGCACCTGACTTGCGCAACCGATAAAAAGCACAAGAGAGAACGCCGTCGCAAACAACAATAACGCTACCTTTTTTATTGTTTTCATAAAGCCTCCTTCGTAAATTTTCCAAACCCATCTTCATTGTAACATAATATTTTAAATTGTCAATGGCTTTATTGAAATTTTTAACGGGACGCGGTGACAAAATTCCTATACGCAAACACCCTCTGCGGAGAATTCACGCAGGGGGAATTACAATGCCTATTCTGAAAACTTAATACAAAATTTGAGCGGTGTCGGGGAGGGTGAGGACGGCGGAATTTTCTCCGCGAACGGTGTATTTTTCTTCGTTCCAAGTGGCGTGAGGCACCATATACACCCGCTTATCCCGCCATGCTCCGTTAACGTCCTCACGGAAATACCGCTCCGACAAAAACCGCTGCATGAGTCCGCGGTTGAGTTCGATGATCACGGCGTTATAGCCGTCGGCAAAGCGGTTTAAAATTTCTCCGTGCAAACGCATGGCAAGATACTTATCGGAAAGCACGTAACCCTGCCGTTTGCAGTGGTTGCAGGGTTTCAGCAAGAAGTTTGCGAAGTCCTTATTCGTCCGCTTGCGGGTAAAGGTGGTAAGGCACAGCTCGCTCATGGGAAGCACGCGGCATTTCGACTTATCGGGAAGAAGCGCCGCCGTCAGCTCCGCCTCCACCGCCGCGCAGTGCTCCGCCTGCTCCATATCGATAAAGTCGACGACGACGATCCCGCCGATGTCGCGCAGACGCACCTGCCTTGCAATCTCCCGCGCCGCCTGCAAATTGGTTTCGAACACGGTGCTTTCGGGATCGGATTCCCCCAAATATTTGCCCGTGTTTACGTCCACGACCGTCATCGCCTCCGTGCGGTCGATGACGAGATACCCGCCGTTCGGCAAAGGCACTTCGGGATTCGAGAGCATAAAAATCTGTTCGGACAGTCCGAATTCATGGAACATACTGCGCGCGCCCGTGTACCGCACGAGCTTTTTCGCGCTCAGCCCCGTATGTACGGAAATGAGCCCTTGCAGCTTTTTGTAGAGCGCTTCGTCGCCCACGTAAATTTTATCGACGGTTTCGTCCATATAGTCGCGCATGGCGCGCACGGGCAGATCGCATTCCTGATAGACCGCCGTCCCCACGGGCGCGACCTTCGCCGCCGCCAAGACGGACGCATACACTTTTTTCAGATATTCCGACTCCGATTTGAGCCGTTTGCGCGGGGCTTCCCCCGCCGCCGTTCTTACGATATAGCCCTGCCCCTCTTCGCGCAAGCCGTCCGCTTCCTTCAACAGCCGCTCGCGCGTCTTTTCGTCTACGATCTTGCGGGATATCCCCAAAAAATCGGTAACGGGCAGGAAAATAAGATTTTTCCCGACAAAGGAGAGCTCGCAGGTGACTTTTGCGCCCTTGTTCCCGCGGGGGAGCTTCGTGACCTGCACCAGAATTTCGTCCCCCTCTTTGAGCGCGAGATCGTGGACGCTCACCGCGCCGTCGTAAGAAGAAAAGCGCGCCGCGCCTTCGTCGAGCGAAAGATAACAGTTTTTCTCCAAACCGCAAGAAACGAACGCGACCCGCATCCCCGCGATCACGTTCGCAACTCTGCCCTTATAGATATTCCCGAGGATACTCCCCCCCGCCTCGTTTTCCGCGCCGATCTCGACGATCGCGCCGTCCTCCGCGTATACGGCAACTTGCTCTCCGCAGAAGCGGTCGAAAAACCATTCTCTCTTCATGGTACACCAAATTGATTTATCGTTTGGATAATGCTTCAATCTTCCCTATTTATTCTAACATATTTTGAAGGTTTAATCAAGCCCTTTTTCCGAATTCACAGCAAATAGGCGGACAGCGCCTCCCGCAGGGGACGGGAATAATCGCCGCCGTCGAGCGCGGAGAGAAATTCCGCCTCGCTCACCTCGCCCAAATATTCGCCGTTCTCCGTGAGTACGAGTACGAGATACTTTTCCTCGCTCAAAAAACGGAGCGCGGAGGACAGCGGTCGGGTGCAATCGAGCATTACCCGTTTCTCTTCGATCCCCCGCCGAAAGCTTTTTTCGCGCGAAAAGCAGATCCTGCCGTACGTCCCTCCCCGCTTGACGCTGCCGAGCGCGCCCGCCGCCAGCATGATCCCCAGCGCGAGCGCCGTCCATTGGGGGGAGCGCTTGCAGGAAATGCCGAACAGCGCCAAAATCCCCGCCGAGATTGAAAGGCTCACTGCAATGAGCACGATACGCACCGTCTTTTCTTTCAACGGCGACAGCGCGAGCTTTAAGATCCGCCCGCCGTCCAAAGGATAGGCGGGGAGCAAATTGACGGCAAACAGGGAAAAGGAAATATATGCCGCAGTGTCCGTATAGGGATAGGCGGCGGGGAAGAGCCACCACAGCGCGACGAACGCGAGCGCGGTAACGGCGTTCGCGAGCGGCCCCGCAAGAAGCACCGCCGCCGCCTGTCTTCGCCCGATACCCGAAATATCCCCCGATACGACGGCGCCGTAGGGCATGAGCGTGACCGTATCGAGGGAAAAGCCGTATCTTCGCGCCGCGAAAGCGTGCGCGCACTCATGTTCGAGAGCGGCGACGAGCGCGGTGAGAAACAGGAGCAGACTGCCCGTAAGCGCGGAGAGCACTCCCGTTACGAGAAAGAGCGGATGAACGCGAAGCTTTTTTAACTCCAAGCAATTTCGCCTTCGCCGAGCGTATAGCAGTTGAGAAGGGTGCCGTCGGAATAGAACATGACGCGAATGGAGCCCTCGCCGTCCGAATAGCCGAGCGGAACGTTGCTCTTTACACTGTCGCCTTCGCCGTAATACACGGCGTCAAGACCGCTGATAATGGTGGAAAAGGTATCGGAATGTTTGAGTTCCACCGTCATGCCCGTTTCCGTATCGCCGTTCACGGAAGCAAGCTTGCCCTCGCAGGGAGCGTACACGGAGCACTTCGCCGTAAAGGAGAGCACGCCCGTGTCGGATACGGTGAGCTCCGCCTCGGTATAGTCGTTGATGACGGGAGAGAGCTTAAAATCGGTATAGGTGCGCTCGTCTGCCGCGGCAGCGGTTTCCCCTTGGAAGAGCCCGCGCACGAAAGTGTTGATCGCGCTGTTCGACATGAAGATATTGGTAAGGAAAATGGTAAGACAAAGGGCGCAAACGGCGACGAATTCGCCGATGATGAGACGGCGCGCAAGCTTGCTCTTTTTCTCGACGGGCTTGCCCTCGCGCTCGATCTCACGGCTTTCGGCATAAGCGGGGTCGTCCGCCTCCTCCATGCGGTCGTTCACCTGCTCCACGAGCTTGTTGCTCAGCTCCGCATCCTGCTGCTGGGCGGGGCGGCGCTTCCGCTCCTTGCGCTTTACCGTTACCGTTTCCACGGGAATTTCAAGCATTTCGGCATAATTGAGTTCTTCGTTCATAGCTTCACCTCATAATTGATAGTAGTATTTGCCGCGGGTTTTCCCGCCGACTACCATAATGTATGCGGTGATATTTCCGTTTAGAAGAAAAAAATCGCCCGAAGGCGAACATTTTTCTTGCAAAACTCATATAATATTGTCGAAAATGCAAACCCTCCGCATCGAGCAATAGGGTCAAGACCCGCAAAGCTTTTCCGGACGAAAAGTTTGCAACCCTTTTTATTCCATGCTCAATTTACGGAGAAGCGTTTGATTTCCGATCGCGCGGCCGCCGCCGAGCACGACCGCCATGACGGGATCGCTCGGAGCGATGACGTCCATTTGCAGTTTCTGCGTTAAATAATCGGCAAAGCCCGGCAAATTGCACACGCCTCCCGACAGGAGAACACCGTTCTTGCACATGGCGGCGGATACCTCCGCAGGGAGCTTTTGGAGCAGCAATTCGCAGTACTCCACGATTTTATCGACGTAAATACCGATCGGGAACAATATATCCGCGCTTGCAACGGAAACGGAGCGCGGCCTGCCCGTGGAAACGTCCCGCCCGTTTACGATCATGCTTTGGTTGTCGTGCGGGATAAAACTGCCCACCGTGTTTTTGAGCTTTTCGCTGGTGAGCGCGCCGATTTTCAAATTAAACAGCTCCGCAATGTGGTCGATAATATGGATATCCATATTGTTCCCGCCCACGTTGATGGTGAAGCCCGCGATAATCCCGTCCAAGGAGAAACAGGCGGCGGACGCCTTGCCTGCGCCGATGTCGAGCGCGAACACGGGATTTGCCTCGGACAGGGGCATATCCTGCCCCAACGCCGCAAGATAGGGCGTTTCCACAAATCCGATGCGGGAAATGCCCGCCGATTTCGCCATGCGGTAATACTTTTCCCGCGAAGCGGCGGGATAGGCGCAGGGCACGCAGAAAACCGCTTCCACGGAGGAGCGGCACATGATTTTGCGGAGCGCGTATTCGAGATACGCCGCCGCACAGCGTTCGTTTACGATCTCGCCTTCGAACACGGGAAAGACGACCTCCGTCATGTCGGCGGTCTTCCCGAGAAGCCTTTTCGCCTCGTTTCCGAACGCGCGGATTTCCCCCGTATCCTTTTGTACGGTCACGCAAGTGGGTTCGGAAAAGACGATCCCGCTCCCGATTTTATAAATTTTCGTGCCGGAAGTTCCGACGTCTATCGCAAGCTTTAACATTCGTATCTCCTTGCTTCTACACTGATCGCTCTACTGCGCCGAGCAATTCGCGCACCTCGTCTACGGGAAGCCCCACCACGTTGGTGTAGCTCCCGAAATAAGCCTTTACAAGCGGATAACCGTCCTGTATGCCGTACGCGCCCGCCTTATCCATGGGAAGTCCGCTTTCCACGTACCGCGCGACGAGCTCTTCGCCGAGCGGGAAAAACTCCACCTGCGTTTTCACCGTTTGCGTTTTGCAAAAGCCCCGCCCCGTAAGGCAGACGCCCGTGATCACTTCATGGGTGCGCCCGCCGAGCGAGCGAAGCATTTCCGCCGCGTGTTCGCGGCTCTCGGGCTTCCCCAAAACAGTTCCGTTCAGACTTACCACGGTGTCCGCGCCCAGCACGAGCGAATCGGGAAAACGGGAAAGCACCTCTTTCGCTTTTCCCTCCGCAAAATACGCCGCCGTTTGCTCTGCGGAAAGCCCCGCCGCTTTTTCCTCGAAACGGGAGGGCTCTACGTGAAATTCGGCGATCTTCGCAAGCAATTCCCGCCTGCGGGGGGACGCGCTCGCCAAAATAAGCTTCATTACAAAATTTCCAAATTTTTCTTGAACGCGCGTTTGAACTCCGCGCCCGCCGCAAGCGCCTGGCGGATTTCAAGGGAAGCTTCGCCCGCAAGCTCCGTTTTCATGATGACGGAATCGCCCAATACGTCGCAGTTGATCCCCTTTACCATGCCCTTTCCGCTCCTGTCAAGACTTTCGCCGATGCGCAAGAGAACGCCGAGCTTTTTCACGATATCGATGTCCTCGTCGGTCACGATGTCCTTATACCGCGCCCAATCGGCGGGAGAAAGATCCTCTTTCCTGTGACAACCCGCGACGAACGCCGCCAACACGATCTCGCGGTGGGTCGCCCCGAAAATCGCCGAATTGAGGATCATATAACGGGAATGCATTTGATTGTTGTAGTAGCGCACCCGAAGCCCGCAGTCGTGCAGACTCGCCGCGATTTTGAGAACCTTCAAATAGACGCGGGGGAATTTATGCAGTACCCTTAGCTGTTTGAAGAGCTGTATAGACAAGTGTACGACGTTTTCCATATGGGAAATATCGCACCCGTAGAAGCGGACGAGCGTTCCGAGCGAATAGCTGAGCACGTCGGAAATGGGACGTTCCAACGTCTGCGGAAGCGCCTGATTGAACATGATGCCCTCCCGCAGCCCGCATCCGCCAATGGTGAATTGCTCCACGTGCATATAGTCGGTAAACGCCTTGACGATGGCGAGCGCGGCGGGCATGATGTCCGCACGGTTGGGCGAAAGTCCGCGGATGCGCTTGCGTTTTTCCACGTCGAGCACGCGCACCATTTCGTAAATAGAGCGGAAATCTTCCGTCAAGAACGTGTAGTTATGCACGACGTTAAGGGGATATTTCCGAACGATCTTGTTCATTTTGTAGAGGTTGCGGAAAGACCCGCCCACGCCGATCATGGGGGTATCCTCGTCCACCTCCGAAAGCCATTCTATTTTTTTAAACTGTTCCGTGAAGAATTCTTCGATTTTTTGCGTCTGCTCCTTCGGGGAAACGCCTTCGTCGTTGAAAAGGTCGTTGAGCGTGACCGCGCCGAACGCGAGCGTGGCGTAGTGGAGAATGCTCCTGCGGTTATAATAGATGATTTTGGTACTGCCTCCGCCGATCTCCAATATGATGCCCTTGGGAAGATCCATGGAATTGATCACGCCCCGATAAACGAGGGTCGCCTCCTCTTCTTCGGAGAGCACGGCGACTTTAACGCCGCAGGTAGCCTGAATTTCATCGAGGAAGGAACGCTGGTTTTTGGCGCGGCGCACCGCCGCCGTCGCAACGGCAATGATGCGGTCCACGTCGCTTGCGTCGCAAAGGCGCTTGAACATTTTCAAAGTTTTAATGGTTTCCGTCACTCTCTGCGGCTTTAAAAAGCCGTCCCTGTCCATATCCTGCCCGAGCCGCACGCTCTCTTTGAGCTCGTCCACCACCATAAAATGCCCGTCTCCCAGCATCTCCACGATGACAAGACGGGCGGAATTGGAGCCCAAATCAATAATCCCTATTTTTTCCATACGCATACCTTCTTTTGATTATTATCCCAAATAATCCCTTTCACTTTTTATATAAGAATACCGCGCGCACCCGTCATTTTTGTTACCGGATCTCCGCGCGTTTTTCATGAAGAAAAACAAAAAACCGACATCCTCCCCTATTGTTACGATTATAACACGGGAAAGTCGGTTTGTCTATACCCTTTTTGAAAATAATTTGTGTTTTTACAAGGTTTTTTTTGCCTTTTTTCGGCGTATTTAACACTTTTTTTCAGAAAAAGTTAAAATAAAACATTCTTTGCGTCTATCAGCGATATTCCGCGCTTATTCTCTGCCCGCAAAATAATCCAACGGACAATGAAACAATCCCGCAAGTACGACAAAACTATCCACCGACGGAAACCGTTTCCCGTGATACCAGTCGTCCAAGCTTTGCTTGGCAAAACTCACCTTCTTTTCGCGGGCGTATTGTAAAAAACGGTAACGCGTTTGAAATTTCTCGGTCAGGAGCGCCCGAAACCGCTCGTCAAACGACACAGCCTTTTTAAAACGGACGGGCGGATTTTCCGCCGTGACCCCCAAAAGATAATCCAAGGAACAGCCGAAATAATCGGCGATCAGCAACAAATTCGGCAGCGTGGGCATCACCTCGCCCCGCAGATATTTGTAGACGACCGAACGGTCGATGCCCGTCGCTTCCGAAAAGCTTTTCGCCGTGTATTTTGCGTCTAAAAGCAAGTCTGACAAGTTTTCGCCAAATTTCGACAAATTTTCCATAAATTCGCACCTCGTCCCATCAATATTTTCCCTTAGGTTTGCCAATTTTGCTTGCAATAGGCAAAAGTTAGGCATATAATAGAGCTATGGATACGATACGCGTCCGAAAATATTTTCAAGAGGTACAAAATGGAAAAACAAATTAACGGTTGGACAAATGACAAAGCGACGGCTTACCAAGAAGCAACAAAAGAAAAACGCTTTTCCGCAAGCGAACTTTTGCAGGAACTCGCGCCGCTCATTTCCGATTATTTTTGGGGAAACGTTCAATTGACAAAAGACGGCATTAGCATCACCTTTCCCAACCGACAAAAATTCCGTTTGTGCGGAATCGAGCTTTAACGGAAAAAACAGCGAGCGGTTCAATCCGAACGCTGTTTTTTTAACTGCATTTTGCGGGCGGCGACGAAGCGGGTAAAGGACAGGACGATCAAAAACACGCCGAAACCGCTGCGGAGGGCGCGCGCGGGCAAAAACGCCGCGCAAAGCGATCCGAGCACCGAAAAGACGAGCGCGGGAAGAACGATCCACCATATTTTATCCTTGACGAGCAAGCCGTTTTTCGCGTGGACGGTAAGGGCAAAGAGCGACATGGGCAAAAAGGAAAGCAGATTCAACCCCTGCGCCACGTTTTGCTGTACTCCGCAAAAAATAGTTAAAAGCGGAATGAGCGCAGTGCCGCCGCCCATACCCATTCCCCCCAGAATACCGCCCAAAAATCCGCATACGGCAAAGAGAATGAACGCCATCAGAAGAGCATCCTCACGCCCGCCGCCAGCATAAACAGGGCGAACAGATAAGTGACTCCCGCCGCGGACACGGCGGGCAGCAGCCGCGCGCCCAAAATCCCCCCTGCCGTCATACCCAGCGCGACCGGCAGGAGCTGCGAAACCGGAATGGGCACGAACCACAGATAGATCGCCCCGCTTACCAAACAAACGGGCAAAATGACGGCGATCGCCGTAGCGTGCGCAAAGAGCGCGCCCATACCGCTCTTTTCCAAGACGGGAACGGCGATCATACCGCCTCCCCCGCCGAACAATCCGTTTGCCGCGCCCGTCAGCGCGCCGCCGCCCAAAAGCTTTATATTCTTACGCATGATCCCTCCAAGCTCTTATTCAGTTTGTGCCTTTCACGTAATTTTTTTCGGATTTTTTGCGTTTTCACGCAGAATTGCTTGCATATCCGAGCGTTTTATATTAAAATAGAATGGAATCGCTATAAAAAATCGCAAACGGGGAAGCGTAAGCTTTTGCGCGCCTGTTTGAAAAAGGAAGTTATATGGCTAAATTTTTTGTAAACGGAAAATGGAAAAGACGGGCAATTACGGCGCTCTCCCTGACCCTTTGCCTTTCCCTTTCCATGGGGGTGCTCGCCGCGTGCGGAGGCAACGAGAACGACGACGGGGACGATACGGACGATCCCGTTGCGACCGAAACGGATACCCAGCTTCTCAAAAACGGGAATTTCGAATTCTATTCCGATAAGGAAACGGAACGGGAGGACAAGCGTACCTTCCTTTATTCGCCCACAAGCTGGTCGTTTACCTCCGGCTCTCCTTCCTCCGACACCCGTTCGGGCATTCTCAATTTGGACGAATTCAACGATTTGACCAAATCGGGCAGAGAGTTTACCGACGTGGCGGACGCGTTCGCGCATTGGACGGACGATGACGTGACCGTTTACGACCGTTTGAAATTTTTAGAAGATAAAAAGGACGATATCAAGAATCTCGCTTCCGACTCCGAAGAGAAAAAGCTCTTCGACAAATACAATTACTCCATGGACTTCGAGGACGTGGAGGCGCTTTCCGAGTATTTCGCGAAGGAAGACACGAAAAAGCTTGCTCCCGCGCACGCAACGGAGGGCGAGGGCGCGATCGAGGACGAGAATCACCTCCTCATGATCCACAACCACACCAAGACCAACAACGTTGTGGGTACGGGGCAGTATTATACCTCGGGCACGACCATTACGCTCGAAGCGGGCACTGCGGCGGAAGTTTCCGTTTGGGTGAGAACGGACGAGCTGTACCACTACGGCTACGACACCGACAAGACGGAGGGCGACGAAACGATTCCCGCCGAGCACCCCGACGGCATTGCCGTGGAAAACTATGCGGGCGCGTATATCGGCGTTACCAACACGGTGGGCGGAACGACGCTCGACCAAATGCAGATTAAAAACATCAACACCAAGGGCGAGTGGCAGAAGTACACCGTTTACGTACAGGCGAACACCTATGCGACGAGCACCTTTAAAATCGTGCTCGGGCTCGGGCAAAGCTCTTCCGACAACCGCTACGAGGCGGTGAACGGCTACGCCTTCTTCGACGACGTTTCCTGCAAGATCATCGACGCGAAAAGCTTCCCCGACGTGGAGCAGAACTGCGACCTCACGAGCGAAAAGGAAGAAAAGACCTTCGACGCGACGGGAACGAAATCGGACGAAGAAAGAACGTACTCCCTCGACCTCAAAGGGGACACGGCGTTCGAATATCTGCCGTCGGGCAACGTGACCGCTGACGAAACGACGGAGCTCTCGGGCAACGAGGAGCGCAAGGCCCCCGTAAGCAAAGGTCCGAACGATATATATGAGCAAACAACCTTTGAAACGCTAAAAGGCATGAGCAACGACTATCTGAAACATATCTTCGAGAAAGATTTCGAGGACCGTTTCTTTAAGGGCAACGGCGACAGAAGCGACGACGTTATCATGCTCCTCTCCGCGAGCGGAGCTCCCTTCACCGCCACGATGACGAACGACGAGTTTACCCTGCAAAAGGACGAGCGCATTCTCATCTCCTTCTTTGTAAAGACGAGCTCGATCCGCAGCGGCATGAGCGGCGCGGGCGTCACCCTTGTGGACGGCGTGAACGAAACGAGCATTTCCCCCTTCGACTCCACTACCGTAAACACGGTGGACGTGGACGAGGACAACAAAGACATTTACAAGGGCTGGGTGCAGTGCTTCTTCTTCGTGGAGAACGAAACGGATTCCCAAAAGACCTTCTCTTTGAAATTCACCTACGGCCCTACCGCGGTTGCGGGGACGACGAAGAGCAACTATTGCGACGGTTACGCGGCGTTTGCCAACTTCGAGTATATCAAGAACATCGACTCCAAGCTGTTCGGCTACGCTTCGACGGGCACGTACGCCAAAAAGGTTTCCCTCACGGGCGAAGTGACCCCCACCCAAAAATTTGACGACGCGTCTATCACCTCCGACATCGAGCAAGGCTTCGCAACTCCCGTAAGCTTTACGGGCGTGCAGAGCGGAAGCATCTCCATGGTGCCGAACGGAACGCCCAACCCCACGGTGGAAGAGCTCAAAGAAAAAGGCGTGTTCGCGGGTCTTTTGAATGCGAAATGGCAAAGAAATTACAAGAACGAGTCTTGGAGCGGAATTCTCCCGCAGGCGAACGGCGGAAGCGACTGGTGGCAGAACGTCTTCTACGACAAGGAAAACCCCGCGAAGGTCGCCAACCAACCCCTCGTCATTCTCAACAACGGCGACGAGGCGCAGCCCTCTTACGGGTATCTCAATAAGACGGAAACGCTTTCCGCCAACTCCTACCGCAAGATTTCCCTCAGGGTGAAGCTGAGCGCAGACGCGACGGCGTCCGTTTACCTCATCGACACGTCCGACGCGAAGAAGGGATATAACGACACGCTCAAACCCATCGTTCCGAAAGTCACCTATTGGTACGACGACGAGGGCAATATCTGCACGAAAGACCCTTCGAAGGACGATTTCAACAAGCGCACGGACATCGCTTTCTACAAGCAGGACAACGGGCTTTACACCCGCGTAGGAGAAACGGGCGGAGCGTATTACGCAAACCTGCAAAACTACGCCACCGACGACAACGGCAATAAGATCACTTCCGACGAAACGATCGCGTACTATGCGCACGGCGGCAAGTTCTGGGCGTATTACGACAAAACAAAAACGGGCGACGCGGCTTACACCCAAGAAGTGAAAGACTTGCAGGAAGCAAGCGGCTTCGACGGCAGTTGGATCCGCTACAACGCGCCTTCCGACGAAACGCTCGGGAAATTCGTTTCCTCCGTTACGGTAAAGGGAAGCGCGGACAACGTGCACGGCTGGACGGACGTTACCTTCTATCTGCGCACGGGTTCCGAGCAAAAGACCTTCCGCCTCGAAGTTTGGGCGGGCACGCGCAACGACAGCGAGGGCAACGGGCTTGCAAAGAAGAGCTACGTGATTTTCGACGATTATAAATCGGAAAGCATTTCCGACTACTCCGACGTTTTGAACGAAGCGGTTGCGGAACTCAAAGACAAGGCGGGGATCGGCGATAAGGACAACCTTACCGAGGGCGCGCTGTATTACACCTTCACCTATTACGACTCCCCCACCTATCTGCGCTACGACGCGACGAAGGACGAGGAAAAGCTGGGCGACCCGCACGGCTCGTACAAACAATCGGGCTATTCCGAACAGCTCATCGCACTGTTGTACAACGACAACACGCTGTTCCTCGATTACTCGGCTTACAACGTATCCGTTCCCGAAGACGACTTGGGCACGGGCGACGACGAAGAGGAGCCCACCGAGGAAGAGAGCGGTTCGGACGCGAACGTGTGGCTGTTGATCGCCTCCGGTTCGGTTGCGGCGGCGTTGGTGTTCGCGATCGTTGCGGTCATTGTACAGCGCGCGATCAAGGCGTCGCGTAAGAACGCGAAAGCAAAGCAACCTAAGAAAAAGACCAAGCTCAAAATCGTAAAAGACGACGGCGAGGACGAAGAATAACGAAGTTTAAAACGGGCACGGCGTAAAGCCGTGCCCGTTTTTTATTTGATTTCCGTTACTTGTGGTACACCAAAATATCGTCCAACCCCACTTTTGCGATTCGGCAGTAAAACAGGATATCCTCTATTCCGATCTGCGTTCTTCCCGTTTCCCAATTATTGACAACGTTGTCCGAAACGCCGAACACCTCGGCGAGTTCCGCGCGGCTGATATTTTTATCCATGTATCTGTCCCCGCAGGTTTCGCAATCGCCCGTGCCGCCGCATTTTTCCGTGCCTCTTTTGAGCATACTGCACACGTACCGCCTTAGAGATGCGTTGTCGCTCCGAAGCCGATATAATTTGTTTCCCGTAGCATACCAATCAATAAATTTTCTTTCGATTCTCATACGCGCCATTATATCAGATTCACAAGAAAAAAACAAGAGTTTCAATCAATCTCATCGACCTTTGCCGAACTGCGTTTCGGGGGATCCGCCTGCGGCGGCCGAGAATGGCGGAGAGGGCGCAAGAATAACATCAGTCAGCGTCGGATTCGGCAAGAGGAGCGCGGCGACAAAAATTTTTTCAAAAACACTTGCATTTTGGGAAATACTCTGCTATAATAGCCGTATCCATAGCGAAGGTATGCTACGGGATAATACAAGATATGTGCCACCGGGTACGAATGCATTGCATTCCGTCCGCTTCGATAGGTCTTAGCAGAAGCGGCAGGGGTGCTTCTTTTTTTAGGAGGTCGGTATGAACCGCATAAAAGCATTTTTCAAGAGCATAACCCCTTTCGAGTACGCGCTTTGGGGGTGTTCCGTTTTTGCCATTCTTCTTTCCTTTTTCTTGTGCGGAGCAAAAGCGCCCCTGAGCCTTGTAGGGTCTATTCTGGGCGTCACCTCCCTTATCTTCGTTGCAAAGGGAAACGTGATCGGACAGTTTTTACTCGTTGTTTTCGCCGTTTTTTACGGTATCGTTTCCTTTTTTAACGCATACTACGGCGAAATGATCACTTACCTCGGAATGTCCGCGCCCGCCGCGATCGTGGCGATCGTCACTTGGCTCCGCCACCCTTTTCAGGGGAAAAAGACGGAAGTGAAGATAAACCGTATTCCGGCTTGGGAATACGGCTTGAACGTGCTCTTGTCGGGTGCAGTGACGGTTGCATTCTTCTTTATTCTGCGCGCGCTCGATACCGCGAATTTAATTTGGAGCACCGTTTCCGTATTTACAAGCTTTTTCGCTTCCTATTTATCCATTCGCAGAAGCCCTTTCTACGCGCTCGCGTACGGCGTCAACGACGTCGTGCTCATTGTGCTTTGGTCGCTCGCTTCGGTAAACGACCTCTCCAACGTCTGCATGGTCGTTTGCTTTGCGGCGTTCCTCTTGAACGATCTCTACGGTTTTATCAGCTGGTCGCGCCGCAAAAAACGGCAGGAACAGGCATCTATTCCGGAACAGGAAGAAACGCCGTCGCCTTAAATCCGCCTTATCTCCCTTTTTCCCAAAAACGGGGAAACAAAGAGCAAATACCCCCCCCCGTCCCTTTCAGAAAGAGGCAGGAGGGGTATTTTTTACCGCCGTAAATATTTGGGGTAATGATTTTTAAGGACGCCGTTTACCGCCTTTGCCCACCCGAGCGGGAAACCGTCTGCGCACACCGCGTACCAACCGTTTTCCGCTTCCGTACAGAGCGCCTCCCCGCGGAGATATTTTTCTATCTCGACAGCGTGAGCGGAAAAAGAAAAATCGACCCTTTTCCGCAAGCCCCGTTCGGCGATCGCAAGCGCATGGGCGGGCTTGAATATTTTCCCGTCGAAACTGCCGACTTCCAACCCCGTGCGAAGCGTAGTTACTCCGAGCGCGGGAAGTTCTCGGGGCAATAAATATATCCGCCCGTCCTGCATCACGTTTAAAGTCCCGTGCGGCGTCCTTCCGTACACTTTTCCGAAAAACTCGTAGACCGCCTTTTCCGCCGCTCCGTTCCGCGCAACGGCGAATGGCTTGGGCGACCGCCGTTCCCCCTCCGTCTTTTCAAACACCGCGGCAAACTGCCCTTCCCCGCGCACCTCGTGAGGATAAAGACGGCGGATATCCAAAAGCGTTAACTCGGGATATCGCGCAAGAAGCGCGTCCGCCTGCGCCTCGTTCTCCTCCTCGGAAAAGGTGCAGGTGGAATAGACGAGCCGCCCGCCGCCCGCCAGCATTTTCACGGCGCTATCCAAAATGTTTCTTTGGCGCAGAGCGCAACCGCGTACGTTCGCCTCGCTCCAATGCAGGAGCGCGCCTTCCTCCTTTTTAAACATTCCCTCGCCCGAACAGGGCGCGTCCGCTAAAATTTTATCGAAAAAGGCGGGCAGACGGCAGGCGAGCCGTTCGGGATCGCAACTCGTGACGACGGCGTTTTTTATGCCCAAACGCTCGATATTCTCCGAGAGAATGCGGGCGCGGGAATAATCGAATTCGTTGGCGACGAGCAGTCCTTCTCCCTGCATTGCCGATGCAATTTGGGTCGCCTTGCCTCCGGGCGCGGCGCACAGGTCGAGCACGCGCTCCCCCGCCTTTGCCTGCAAAAGACTTGCGGGAAGGGTCGCCGAAGGCTCCTGACAGTAAAAAAGCCCCGCCGCGTGGTAAGGGTGCGCGCCCGCGCGCTCGCCTTCGTAATAGAAGGCGGTCGGCTCCCAAGGCACGGGTTCGAGCGGGAATGGAGAAATTTTCAGAAATTCGTCTACGGAAATTTTCAGCGTGTTGACGCGAAGCCCCTTTGCGGGGAGCTCCTCATAGCTTTTGAAAAAGGCGGGGAAGTCCTTTCCCAGCCTTTTTTTCATGCGGTCGATAAATTCTTGCGGTAACTGTATCATGCTTTAACCGTTGAGCGCGCCCGCAAATTTTTCGAGCGGAATAAAGTCCGCGCCCTGATTCAGCGCATTGTCGTAACGGCTTCCGCCACGCTCGCGCGCAATGTAAACGTCGCATTCGGAGGGGTGCGAGGTGTATTTCCCGCCCGAGGCGAAAATCGCCGAAACGAGCTTAACGGATACGGAAACGTCGTCTTCGATGTCCCGCGAAAAACAAAAGGTCTTGCCGTCTAACTCCCCGCCCTTTTTGCGCTTGTTCATGTATTTGTTGACGAAGCGGAAAAATTCGATATGCGCCTTAGTGCGCTTGATTTTCTCCTCCTCCCGCTCCCGCAGATATTGCTTTTGTCCCTTAGAAATACCCTGCTCTATTTTATAACCGCCGATCCTGCCAGGGCGCACGCCGTAGCGTTCGGCAAGCCCCGACACGTCGGTATTCTCCCGTTCGCAGAGCGCACGGCACACCCGCATAGTGGCGTACGCGTCGTCCACCGCGCGGTGCGGAGTGAACTCCACGCCGAGCTCTTCGGCGATCGCGCCGAGCCCGAACTGCCTCCCGTACTCGCCCACCGCGCTCATGTAAAAAATTTGCGTGTCATAAAACGAAAAACGGAAAGAAGGAAGCTTATAGCGTTTGGTTTCCAAGTTCAGATAGTTAACGTCGTTCATCGTGGCATGCCCGAGCACGATCGCGTCTTTATCTTCGAGAAGCGCGCGGATCTTCGCGTACTCGCCCCGAAAGACCGGATATTTTTTAAAATCCTCGTACTCGTACGGAAGGGTCAGCCCCTCCTTTCCCTTGCGGTCGGTGAGATGAAACTTCCCCTTGGGGTTCATAAGCACGTCCTCGCGGGCAAGCACCTCGAAGCGCTCGTCCGTCACCACGTAGCCGAACGCGCAAATTTTCGCCACGCTCTTGTAGACGCAGGCGCATTCGATATCGAAGAAAACGTACTTCATGCCTTCTTTACGCTGATTTCGCTCTTACCGCCCATGTAGGGACGGAGCACCTCGGGAATTTCCACACTGCCGTCTGCGCGAAGATGATTTTCCAAAAATGCAATGAGCATACGCGGAGGCGCAACGACGGTGTTGTTGAGCGTGTGCGCGAACGCGCTGCCCTTTTCCGTTTTATAGCGGATCCCCAAACGGCGCGCCTGCGCGTCGGTAAGATTGGAACAAGAGCCCACTTCGAAATACTTCTTTTGGCGGGGACTCCAAGCCTCCACGTCTACACTGCGGTATTTGAGGTCGGCAAGATCTCCCGAACAGCATTCGAGCGTACGCACGGGAATGCCCATGGAAACGAAGAGCTCCACGGTATAATTCCACATTTTATCGTACCACGCCTCGCTGTCCTCTGGTTTGCAGACGACGATCATCTCCTGCTTTTCAAACTGGTGAATGCGGTAGATGCCCCGCTCCTCGATGCCGTGCGCGCCCTTTTCCTTGCGGAAGCAGGGGGAATAGCTTGTAAGCGTTAAGGGAAGCTTGCTCTCGTCAAGCGTAGCGCCCATGAACCGTCCGATCATGGAGTGCTCGCTCGTACCGATGAGGTAGAGATCCTCGCCCTCGATCTTGTACATCATTCCCTCCATTTCCTCGAAGCTCATCACGCCCGAAACGACGGAAGAGCGGATCATAAACGGAGGAATGCAATAGGTAAAACCCTTGTCGATCATGAAATCGCGCGCATAGGAAATGACCGCCGAGTGCAGACGGGCGATATCCCCCGTGAGGTAGTAAAAGCCCTGCCCGCTCGTACGGCGCGCGCTGTCGATGTCGATCCCGTCGAGCTTTTCCAAAATGTCGAGGTGATAGGGAACTTCGAAATCGGGCACGCGGGGCTCCAAATAGCGGGTGCGCTCCACGTTCTCGGAATCGTCCTTCCCGATCGGCGTATCGGCGGAAATGATATTGGGAATGCGCATCATAACGCCCGTCAGCTTGTCTTGAACTTCCTGCGTTTCCTTTTCGATCTGCGCAAGGCGTTCGGCGTCGGCGTTAACCTCAGCCTTCACGCTCTCCGCCTCTTCAAGTTTTTTCTCCTTCATGAGCTGTCCGATCCGGCGGGACAGAGCGTTCCGCGCCGCGCGGAGATTGTCCCCCTCCGTTTGCAGGGCGCGCTTCTTTTCGTCGAGCGCAATCGCTTCGTCCACAAGGGGAAGCTTTTTTTCTTGGTATTTTTTCTTGATATTCTCCCGCACCGCGTCGGGATTGTTTCTCAAAAATGCGATATCGATCATACGGCACTCCTTTTTCGATATAATTATACAACTTTTTTTGCGTGCTTGCAAGTAAATTTCCGAGCCGAAGCGCACCCTTTGCGTTTTTTTTCGTGCCGAATAATTTTGGTAAGATTTTTCTTGCAAAGCCTCCGTTTATATTTTGACTTTTTCCGCCGTTTCCTGTATAATGTAATATGAAGTATTATCTCATAAGGCGGTGAGCATTTCGTGAGAGTTAAAAAAATAAAACTACCGGCGGCAGAACCGGAACCCTCCGCGGAAGCGGAAGAGGTCGCGCCCGCCGACTTGGAAGAAACGGCGGACGCGGCGGAGGAAGGCACGAACAAACCTTTCTCTTCGCGCGTGCTCGAAGCAAGCGGCGTCAGTCAGGACAAGGACAAAAAGCGCAAGGCTTTAATGAAGCAATTCAAAAAAGCCAAAAAAATTCCCTCCGAAAGCGAAGTGGAACGCTTTACGCCCGCCCTCGACAGAGGACTCGAACCCGAACAGGTGGACGAACGTTTCCGCCAATTTCTCTTTAACGACGTCAACAAGAAGTACAGTAAGTCGTACGCGAGTATTTTCCTCGGAAACCTCTGCACTTTCTTCAACTTGCTGTGCGTGCTCGTCGCCGCCGCCCTTCTCTATGCGGGCGCGAGCATCTCGCAATTCCTTTTCGTCGCCATTTTCGGCGCGAACCTCGTTATCGGGATCGTGCAGGAGATCCTCGCCAAAAAGCAGATCGACAAGCTGTCCGTGCTCATCTCGGCAACGGCGAAAGTCATGCGGGGCGGAGTAAAAATGGAGATCCCCGTACGGGAGATCGTCGTGGACGACGTCGTTTTGCTCGAAGCGGGTCAGCAAGTACCCGCCGACTGCCGTTTGGCGGACGGGAACGTCGAGGTCAACGAATCGCTTTTGACGGGCGAATCCATTCCCATTAAAAAGGCGGAAGGGGAAACGCTGTACGCGGGCTCTTTCATCGCGAGCGGGGCGTGCCGCGTGCGCGCGGACAAGGTGGGAAAAGCGACCTACCTCAACAGCCTCACCTCCAAAGCGAAAAAGTATAAAAAACCCCGCTCGGAGATCATGAACTCCATTCGCCTTTTCATTCGCGTGATTGCGGTACTCATTCCACTCGTTGCGGCGGGTATGTTTTGGATCAACTTCAAAACGCTCGAAGGCAACATTTCCGAATCCATTCAGCTCACGGGCGCGGTCGTCATCGGTATGATCCCTTCGGGTCTGCTTCTTCTCACCTCGCTTGCAATGGCGATCGGCGTAAGACGGCTCGCCAAAAAGCGCACCCTCGTGCAGGATCTGTATTCCCTCGAAATGCTCGCCCGCGTCAACGTGCTCTGCCTCGATAAGACGGGTACGATCACAGACGGGCGCATGACGGTGAACGACTGCATGATTTTAAACAGCTATTCCGACTATTCGCTCGACGAAATCATGGGAAGCATGCTTTCCGCGCTTGACGACAACAACCAAACCTCTATCGCGCTCTACAACCGCTTCGGGCATTCGAGCGCGATGCACCCCACGGCGATCATTCCCTTTTCGAGCAAGCGCAAGCTCTCCGCCGTATCCTTCGGGGAGCTGGGCACTTACGCGATGGGCGCGCCCGAGTTCGTGCTCCGTCCCATGCCCCCCAAGATCGAAAAGATCGTAAAACAATACGCCCAATCGGGACTGCGCGTGCTGGTGCTTGCCTACTCCCCCAACCAAATTTCGGGAGAACGGCTTCCCTCCCTCTTCCGTCCCGCGGCGATCATCACCCTTGCCGACAATATCAGAAGCGACGCAATCGAAACGATCCGCTGGTTCCGCGACAACGACGTGGATATCAAGATTATTTCGGGCGACAACCCCGTGACCGTATCCGAAGTCGCAAGGCGCGTAGGCGTCAAGCACGCGGGGCAATATATCTCCCTCGACGGGCTCACCGACATCGAAGTGGAAAACGTGGCGGGACAGTACACCGTGTTCGGGCGGGTCACTCCCGAACAAAAGGCGATTTTGGTGCGCGCCATCAAAAAGCAGGGCAACACCGTCGCCATGACGGGGGACGGCGTGAACGACATTCTCGCCTTGAAGGAAGCGGACTGCGCCATTTCCGTCGCGTCGGGAAGCGAGGCGGCGCGCAACGTGTCGCACTTGGTTCTCATGGATAACAACTTCCTCAACCTCCCCAACGTGGTGTTCGAGGGACGACGGGTCATCAATAACATTAAATCGAGCGCGTCCCTATATATTATGAAGACGCTCTTCACGACCCTGCTCGCCGTATTCTGCTTTATCCTTAAAGAGCAATACCTCTTCAAGACGAACAATATGCTCCTTTTCGAAATGCTTGTCGCGGCAGTCCCCTCGGCCGTCATCACCTTACAGCCGAACTCCGAACGGGTGAAGGGCAAGTTTATTCCGTACGTCCTATCGCGAAGTATTCCGGGGGCGATCACCCTCATTCTATGCGTGATCACCATGTATCTCGGTTTCCTGTTTATTCCGGGCGAGCTGGGCGGACTGACCGTCGATCTTATCCTCGAAGAAGCCGTTATGAACGGCGAAACGGTCGTGACCCCCGCGGTGACGGTCGCCGCAGTCAACCCGCTTCTCATGCTCGCGGTCACTTTCGGCGGTCTTGTGATGCTGTACCGCGTCATGCAGCCGTTTAACCTGCTTCGCGCATTCGTGTACGCGTTCAGCGTGGGCGTGAGCATTCTCGTGCTTTCCATTCCCGTCCTTGGAAACATCGTATACGATAATTGGGACAAAGTCGGCTTCTCCTTTACGCAGGTACTGTATCTTGTGTGCGTTATCCTTGCGGCGTTCCCCATATCCAACGCGCTTATGAAGCTGTGCGATTTAATGAACCCGTCGGAATAATTTCAACAACGTTAAACGCCCTGCGGTTTCCCGCAAGGCGTTTTTTTATTCTTATTTATTGCTTCGGCGGATTTCCGAAGGGGTTTTTATACTGCACGCTCGTGACGGTAAGCGCGCATACGCTCGCCGCACCGGCACGCTTCAACGCGCCCGACAGCGCGGAAACGGTAGAACCCGTGGTAAACGTATCGTCGACGATAAGGAGATTTTTGCCCTTTACCGCTTTTCTATCCGTCACGTGAAAACAGCCCTCTAAGTTTTTCTCACGCTCGGTGCGACCGAGCGTCTTTTGCGGTTTGCTCTCCTTGCGCTTTTCCACGACATACAAAACGGGTTTTTCGCACCGCACGGCAAGCCCTTCCGCCAAAAGTCGGGATTGATTGTACCCGCGTTTTCTCTCGGCGCGCGCCGTCATGGGAACAAAGGTCAGCGCGTCCGCGCCCGAAAATTCTTGATTCAAAAGAGGAAGCACAAGCTCGGAAAAGGTGCGGTACAAATACCGCCTTCCCCGCTTGAAGCGCACGACGAGCTTCGCCGCCTCCCCTTCATGCAAAAAGGCGGAGCGCGCCATATCGACCCCGACGGGCTTTTGCTTGCATTCGAGGCAGACGCCCTCCTCCAATACCTTTCTCCCGCAAATGGGACACACGTGCCCGTTATTCCAAGGAAGTTCCCTTTTGCACTGCGCGCAAACGCGCTCATTCTCAAACACTTCCCGCCCGCACACGTCGCAAGTGAAATTGTGCCCGTCGTCGTACTTCTCGATCCTTTCCCTAAGCCGTTGGAAAAAGTTCATTTCCTCCTCCGCAGTTCGTTTGTTTACGACAAAAGCGGCAATTCTGCCGCTTTTCAAACAATATTTTAAAAATCTTCTTCGGAATCTTTATCCTCGTCGTCGTCATCCTCATCGTCCACGATCGAATAAATTTCGTCGCCCGTGACGTATTCGAGATCTTCCTCTTCCTCGGACTCGTATTCCTCTTCCTCGTCCAAATCTTCCTCATCGTCGAACTCGCCGGCAAAGTCCTCTCCGAGCTCCTCGTCGATTTCCGTGTCCGTTTCGTCGTCGAGGTATTCCCGCCACTCGTCGTCCTCGTCGGGGTCGGGCTCTTCCGTTTCGTACTCCGCCTTTTGTTTGCACTCGTCGCACATCTTCTCGCCCGGGCGCATCATATTTTCACCGCAGACGGGGCAAAGTTCGGTGGGCGCTTCCGCCTCCTCTAATTCCAACTCGTCCGTATCCAGCGCGATGCCCTTCATCTCTTTCAGGCAAACGTCGCAATATTCCTGTTTTTCCGCATCGATATAATTGAGCTCGCAACGCGGGCATTTCATATAGCGTACCATAATTACTCCTGCCTGCCGTCCGTCGCCATTCCGCCACGGATATCGGCTAATAAATTATATTAGTATTTATTTTTTTTGTAAACTGTTTTTTTATACGTTTTGTAAATTTTTTTGCAATTTCTCGGTTTTTTTCGGCGCTTTCTGCGAACCTGCCCGTTCGGGTGCATTCCAAGCCGAAAATTCCTCCCTTCAAACGGTTTCGGCTAAAACAAAACCCCCGCTTGGGCGGGGGTAAAATGCTTACTGTTATTCCTTCGGCTCTGCGGATTCCTCTGCGGGAGCAGGCTCTTCAATAGGAGTAGCTTCCTCTGCGGGAGCTGACTCCTCAACGGGAACTTCCTCGACGGATTCCTCGATTTCTTTTTCGGGAACGGGCTCTTCTCCGAGCGCGGCGTAAACGTCCACGTCCTTGTCGTCGGTGGTATCGACGCGCATTTTTTCGGGTTTCTGTTCGCCCTGCGTCTTTTTCTTCTTACGGACGAGCAACACCGCAGTGAGCGCCGCGCCCGCAACGATAAGTCCGCAACCGACGCCGATGAGCACCCAAGCCCAAACGGGAAGCCCCGTTTTCTCTTCCTCGGGCGCGGTATAGGTGCGAAGCGTCGTTTTCCAGTGCTCTTGGAGCGCGTCGGTGTCCGCTTCGTTCATCTCGCCGAGAATGTTGGTGAAATCGGTCAATCTGCGGCTCACGCCGTCCTCGGGCATATTCTCGTTGTCCTTCTTCGAAACGCCGTCCTTAAACGCCTTGAAGAAATCCTGTTCCTTTTGGGTGTACAGATACGTTGCCGACTTACCTGCGTCCGTCGCTTCCTTGATGTTCTCGTCAAAGAGCTTGTCCGCATCGCCCGTGTAGAAATAGTATTTCGCCGCCGTGGATGCGTTCGCGCTGACGTCGCTCGACACCTTGCTGAAATAGTCGTCGGTGATCTCCTCGTACTTCTCGTTGAACTCCTTGATCTCGCGGTTGTTCATGAGCGCGTTGTCGTCGTTTTTCAAATCGACGGTATAAACGTAATTATAGGATACGGAGCCGAAACTCTCGGCGTTCGCATAGAAGAGAATGCCGTCCAAAATTTCAGGCGCGTACCAACTGCTCGCGTGCTGTACGTTCAGGATTTTAACGGACGCGTACAAATCGCGGGTATCCACCTCCTCATACTGCAAATTGGCGTAGTCCTTTGCCTCACCCGTGTACACCGCGCGGTTTACGGAAAGTCCGCTGCCGTTCGAAGCGGTATAGTAAACGTAGCCGAAGTCTTCGGTCACGTCGCGGGAGAGAAGGGTCGCTCCGCTCACGCCGTAAGCGATTTGAAGCTCGTCCACGCTACCCTTGCCGTCGCTCTTAACGTCCGCACGGCGCATATAGTCGCCGTCCACGTAAATGTAGTGGTGCTTATATTCCCCTTCCTCGTCGAGGAAGAAAATTGCTTTATCCGACGCTTTGGAAGCGTTGGTAGCGTTTGCCACGACTTCGAGCGCGCCGCCCTCGCTGCCGACGGGCTTATTGCCGCTCACGCTGTCGAGCGTAGCGAGCTTGTCCTCGGACAAATAATAGAGCACTGCGCCCGCGCCCTGCGAGTCGCCCGATTTGGAGATATTTTCACGCTTGAAATACAGTCCGCCGTTGTCGTAGGTCTGAACGGTGTAGGTGTAGCCCGCAGGTTCGGCGGGTTCTGCGTCCGACTTGTTGAACTTCGTCTTTTGATCCAGCTTGCCCCTGCCGTCCAGCACGAGTTCGCCGTAGTTGACGTAAGGCACTTTGCCGTCGTTGTTTTCGTTCAGCCATTCCTGATCCCAAGTGCCCGCGAAAGGGTCTACGGTCGCATCCGCGCGCACGCGGTAAATTTGGTTGTAACTGCTCTCGGGAATGGGGTTGTCGCTGTCCTTCTTATCCTGCACCTTCATGGTGTAGTAGACGTAAGGGCTCGTCTTGTCCGTCTTGTGGAAAAGGTACGTGCCCGCGCCCTCCACAAGCACGGTATCCGTCGCGTTCGCCGTATTGAAGGAGTGCAAATTGGAATCCTTTACGTAGAGCACGTAGACGACGCCTTCCACCTCGACGAAGCGGTAATTGACGGAGTTGTTGTCCTCGCGGAAGTGGTGCTTCACGTCGGAACCGTCCGTTTTCGCGCTCTTGAAATCGAGATAGGAGTTCTGCACCTCGCCCGACTGGTTTTTCACGTCGGTGGGCGTGGCGTAGTAAATTCTTCCGCCGTAGATATAAATTCCGCCCTCGTAATTACCCGCGACCATGAGGGACGGGATCACCGTTTCCGCCTCCTGCGCCTTTTGCGCATCGAGCGCGTCGCCCGTCTTTACGCGTTTGAGCGCGCCCTTTACGACTTCGCCGTAGGTGTTGTCCGCGGTGTACGCTTCCACGCCGTTAATGAAGTAGTAATAATCCTGCGTTGCGACGAGGAAACCGCCCTGCGTTTCGGAAACGACTGCGGAATTGTCAGCCGCTACGGGCTTGAACGTAGTACCGCCGCACGCCGCCAAGGAGAGCGCGCTTGCGCCCAAAACCGCCGCCGTTGCGATACCGAATATTTTTTTGACCGTTTTATTCATAGATCTTAACCCTTTCGGAAATTTCTTGTTCTACCGATACGACTTTAATTATATACTAAAACAAGGTTTTTTGCAATCAAAAACCCGTGAAACTTGCACATTTCTTTGCGAAATTTTCGGACATAAGGAGATTTTTATGGAAAAGTTCGGGATATTCGATTTACTCGATACGCTGTCCGCCCTTGCCGAGCAGGAGGGGGACGCTTCCGCACCGATGACGGAAGAACCTTCTCCTCCTCCGCCCGTCTATGCGGCGCGCGAGGACGCGCCCGTAAACCGCGGCGCGCTCAACGGCTTTCTCTCCCGACACGACGCCATTTCCCGTAAAATAGACGGCATGAAAAAAGATTAGTCCTTACCGAAACGGTTGACATTTTTTCGTCCGCCGTTATAATGATTGTGATACGGATTTTGAGGTGAAGAATTGAAAACCAAAGAAAAAACAAACGGCGTTCCCGCCCGCAATCTCATAGAGCTCGTTTTATTTTGGGCGTTTTCGGCGTTGACGGCAGGGGCGTTCGTGTATTGCATCGTGATGCTTGCAATCGGCGCGGCGCACGGGGAGAGCGTGGGAACGGCGGTCAACCATTTGTTGATGGCGGCGCTCGGCGCACTGTTTTTATGGATCCCCTTCTTTGCGCAAAAGCTGTTTAAACTGTATTTTCCGCCCTATCTGCTCGTTTTATTCTATCTCTTCGTTTATATCCATTTCGTGCCGGGCGAAGTGTTCCGCCTGTATGACAAGAGCTTTATTTTCGACAAGGTATTGCACACGATGAGCGGGATTTTGGCGGCGTGCGCGGGCATTTCGCTCGGATACGCGTTTATGCGCCCCAAAAACGGAGAAAAGCCGACC
The DNA here is from genome assembly GCA_947088135.1 of uncultured Clostridia bacterium. Lineage (GTDB taxonomy): Bacteria > Bacillota > Clostridia > Christensenellales > Borkfalkiaceae > Gallimonas. The sequence goes on along the minus strand of CAMUFJ010000006.1, from coordinate 12,495 downwards.
GCTTCCCAAACCGTCGGGATCTTGCTCTTCGGGTTTTTCACTGCGCTCGCTATGGAATTTTTGTGGGAGTGCGCGGAGTTTACCTGCGACCGCATCGGTACGAGCAATATGCAACGGTATAAAGACGGCATCATCGCCATCAATCCCGACGGGAGCGTGGTTTCCTCCCTCGATTACGGAACGGGGCTTCGCGACACCATGTGGGATATGCTCGTTACCATATTCGGCGCGCTCGCAACGAGCATCGCCGCTTTGGCGGTTTTTCTGAACAAACCGCAATGGCTGGAACGCAACACAATCTGCCTGCGAAAACGCTTTACGGAAGAGAACGCGGAAGCTGAGCCCGAAAACATAGCCGCATCTTCCTGACCGCAAACATATATAAAAAACCGACCGAAAAACGGTCGGTTTCTTTTTTCTTTTTATCTCTTCGAGAACTGAGGAGCGCGGCGTGCTTTTTTCAAGCCGTACTTCTTTCTTTCCTTGACGCGGGGATCGCGCGTGAGGAAGCCCGCTTTTTTGAGCGCGGGGCGCGTTTCGGGCTCCGCTTGCAGGAGCGCGCGCGCAATGCCAAGACGGATCGCGCCCGCCTGACCGGTGTAACCGCCGCCGATCACGTTGACGCAAACGTCGTATTTGCCCTCCGCCTGAACTTCGGCGAGAGGCTGTTTCACGATGTATTGCAGGGTGCCCATAGGGAAATAATCCTCTAAGGAACGATCGTTAATGATGATCGCGCCGCTGCCGGAAGGAATCAAGCGCACGCGCGCGATAGCCTTCTTTCTGCGACCGGTGCCCCAAAACTGTAATTTTTTCTTTAAACTCACCTTTGCCATAATCGCTTACCTCTCAAAATAATTTTAAAGCTTCGGGCTTCTGCGCCTCGTGACGGTGTTTGTCGTCCTTGTACACTTTGAGCTTTTTGATCATCTGGCGACCGAGAGAATTTTTGGGAAGCATTCCCTTGATGGATTCGTATACCATAACGTCGCTCTTCTCGGCAAGCAGCTTCCCGTAGGGGATCTCCTTCAAGCCGCCGATATAACCGGTGTGATAGCGATGAATTTTATCCTCGCATTTTTTTCCCGTAAGAACGACCTTGTCGCTATTGATAATAATCACAAAATCGCCCGTATCAACGTTCGGCGTAAAATCGGGCTTGTTTTTACCGCGTAAAATTGCGGCGACCTTGGAAGAAAGCCTTCCGAGAGGAATTCCTTCCGCATCCACGACGTACCATTTTCTTTCAACCGTGCGTGCGTTTGCCATATAGGTTTTCATATCCGTACTCCTTGTTTTGTGCTAAATCCGGAAAAGGGGTGCGCCTTCGCGCCGAAAAACGCCCTTTTTTCAATCTTACTCATTCATTATAGGCATTTGGGAAATTTCCGTCAAGCTGTTTTGAGTTGCGTTTTAAAGATTTTTCGGAAAAAATTAAAATTTTTCTTTTCCGCCCCCCGTTCCTGCTCGTTTCCCGATTTTTCGTCCCGAAAAGGATCACTTTTCCTCCAAAACCGCCTTGATGCGGCGGATCCCCGCCGAGGAGGATTGCTCTTTTGCGATCTTAAACACGCCGAGCTCGCCCGTGCGGCTTACGTGCGGGCCTCCGCACATCTCTTTGGAAAACTCGCCGATGGAGTAGGTTTTTACCGTTTCGCCGTACTTTGCGTCGAAAACGCCCACAAACCCCTGCGCACGCGCCTCGTCCAAGCTCATCTCCTTGAACTCAACGGGGATATCCGCCGCGATCTTCTCGTTGACGAGCGCTTCCACCGCTTTGATCTCTTCCTCCGTCATGGGACGGGGGAAATTGAAGTCGAACCGCATTCTCTCGTCGGTGATGTTGCTGCCCTTTTGGTTGCAATCGGGCGAAAGCACCTCTTTTAACGCCGCGTTCAAAAGGTGGGTGGCGGTATGGTAAGCGGTCGCCTTTTGGGAATGGCTTTCAAGTCCTCCCTTGAACTGCCCCGTGGGAAGCACGCGGCTCTTCTCCTGATGCTCCTTAAACGCCGCCTCGAAGCCCTCGGCGTCCACAGTGAGCCCGTGCTCCGCGGCAAGCTCCTCGGTGAGTTCCAAGGGGAAGCCGTAGGTATCGTATAAGCGAAACGCCTGTTTCCCGCCGATCACCGTTTCCTTCACGTATGCGGGATTGCTCTGCGCCATAAACGCGTTCTTGCGCTCCAAGCCGTTCACACACTTTTCGAATTCCCTTATTCCCTGCGCAAGCGTCGCCTCGAAGCGGTCGGCTTCCTTTTTCAGCTCCTCTTGGACGTAAGCCTTCTTTTCTTTTAATAAAGGATAGGCTTCGCCGTAGACCGTTTCGATGAAAATTTCGGAAATTTCCGTCATGGCGTCCGACGAGATCCCGAGCGACTTGCAGTAACGGATCGCGCGGCGCATGAGGCGGCGCAGGATATAACCCGCCCCCGTGTTGGAGGGCAAGATCCCCTGCTCGTCACCGATGAGCATGACCGCCGTGCGCGTATGGTCGGCGATAATGCGCATCGCCTTTTGCGCCTCCCCGCCGTCGTCGTAACGAAGCCCCGAAAGGGATTCCAGCTTTTCGATAACGGGCAGAAACAAATCGGTCTTGTACCCGTCGGAAAGCCCGTTCAAAAAGAGCAACATACGGTCGAACCCGAAGCCCGTATCCACGTTCTTGTTTTCGAGGGGCTCGTAGCCGTCCGCCGTCTTTTTGTATTGCATATATACGTCGTTGCCGATTTCTACATAATCGTCGGGAAATACAGGCGATTTTTTGTCGGGGTCGAGCGGATAGAACCACTCGTTGTCCGGACCGCAGGGAGTGCCCGCCGTCCCCTCCAATTCCCACCAGTTGTCCCCCTTGGGCAGGAAAAAGATATGCTCGGGGGAAACGCCGAGCGCTTCGAGATAGCCCGCCGTTTCCGTATCGCGCGGCGCGGAAGCGTCGCCCTCGAATACGGTGACGCACAGCTTGTCCTTATCGAGCCCGAACACCTTCGTTAAAAGCTCGAACGTCCACGCCGTTTTTTCCTTTTTGAAATAATCGCCCAAAGACCAATTTCCCATCATCTCGAAAAAGGTGAAGTGGGAGGCGTCGCCCACGGAGTCGATATCCACCGTACGCATACAGCCCTGCACGTTACAAAGCCTCTTTCCCAAGGGATGGGGCTTGCCCAACAAATAGGGCATGAGCGGCTGCATTCCCGCCACGTTGAACATGACGCCCGTAGAGCCGTCGCCGATCAGCGACACGGCGCCCACGTCGACGTGCCCCTTCGACTCGTAAAAGGAGATCCATTTTTGTCTTAATTGCTTCGATGTGATTTTCATAGCTGTTCCCTCCGAACCCTTCGTCTATATTTTAAATTTTTGTCAATTCGTAGCCGTCTTTGCCGTCCTTGACCGCAAACCCGAGCGATTTGAGCTTCTCGCGGAGCTCGTCCGACTTTGCCCAATTCTTATCCGCACGCGCCTGTTTGCGCTCCTCCGCAACCGCTACGACCTCTGCGGGGATCTCTTCTTTGGCGTATTTTTCCGCATAGTCGTCCGCGTCGCGCTTGAAAAGCCCCAACAGCGAATAGGTTTTTCGAATTTGGTTGGTGATTTTCCGCGCGCGGGAGTCGCCCGCCGAAAGCAGTTTTCCCGCCTCCTTGAAATACCCGAACAAGTCGGAAAGCGCAAGCGCGGTGTTGAAATCGTCGCTCATGGCTTCGTCGAACTTTTTGTCGATTTCCGCTTCCGTTCCCGTTTCGTCGGGGAACGCCTTTTCGATTTTACCGATGAGCGAATAGAATCGCGCGATATGCGCCTCCGCTTCGGGGAAGAGAGTGTCCGTGATATTCAGATCGCCGCGGTAGCCCGAGGAGAGCAGAGCGAATTTGATCGCTTCGGGGGAGTATTTCTCCAACAAATCGCTAAGCAGCAAGCTGTTGCCGAGCGACTTGCTCATCTTTTGCCCGTTCACCTTGATGAGCCCGTTGTGCGTCCAGTAATTTGCAAACCGCTTGCCCGTGAGCGCCTCGCTTTGGGCGATCTCGTTTTCGTGGTGCGGAAATACGAGATCCCGCCCGCCGCCGTGAATGTCGATTTGGTCGCCGAACGCGACGCGGTTCATGGCGGAGCATTCGATATGCCAGCCGGGGCGTCCTTTACCCCAAGGGGAATCCCAACTGATTTCCCCCTCCTTCGCCGCCTTCCATAGAGCGAAATCGTAGGCGTTGCGCTTGCAAGCGTCGTTCTCCACCCGCACGCCGTCCAAGCCGTCCTCTCGGCTTCTGCCCGAAAGCTGACCGTAGGCGGGGCTTGTATCCACGTCGAAATACACGTCGCCGTTTTCTGCGAGATAGGCGTGTCCCTTCGCGACAAGCTCCTCGATAAAGCCGATGATATTGCCGATATTCTCCGTTGCTTTCAGCCAAAGGGTGGGCTCGTCGATCTCGGCGCGCTTCATCACTTTGTTGATGTTTTCAATCATTTCGGCGGCGTATCTGTCGGCGGGAATCCCCGTTTCGCGGGAGCGCGCGATGATTTTGTCGTCTACGTCGGTATAGTTGCGGGCGTACTGTACCCGATAGCCCTGCTTTTCCAAGAACTTGCGGAAAATATCGTAGATGAGCGCCTGAAAGGCGTGTCCGATGTGAGCTTCCCCCGACACCGTGATCCCGCAGGCGTACATTTTCACCTTTCCCGCTTCCAAGGGCTTGAATTCTTCCTTTTTCCGCGTGAGCGAATTGTAAATTTTCATATTTCTCCTTCCTCCCGTCCCGCTGCGGCGAGCGAGAGCCTTGCGATCTCGTCCTCCAAGGCAAACACCCGCTCGCGCAGGGCGCATACCTCTTTTAAAATAGGATCGTCCGTTTCGGGCATCAAATCCTGCGTACGTTCTCCGTTAACGCGCACGACCCGCGCGGGGATCCCGACGACGGTGGCGAACGGCGGTACCTCTTTCAGCACAACCGCGCCCGCCCCGATCTTCGCCCCTTCGCCGACGACGAACCCGCCGAGCACCTTCGCTCCGCAGGAAACCGTCGCGTTTCTCTTGACGGTGGGGTGGCGTTTGCCCTTTTCTTTACCCGTACCGCCCAGCGTGACGCCCTGATAAATGATGACGCCCTCTTCGACCTCCGCCGTTTCGCCGATGACGACGCCCGCGCCGTGATCGATGAACACGCCGGGAGCGATTTTCGCCGCGGGATGGATCTCGATGCCCGTGCGGAATTTCGCCCATTGCGAGGCGGCGCGCGCAAGCAATTTGAGGTGCATTCTGTACAGCCTGTTTGCAAAGCGGTGCCAGCTCAGGGCGCGAACGCCCGAATAGGTGAGCCAAATCTCGAATTTGTTGCGGGCGGCGGGGTCGTTCCGTTTTGCCGCCGCAATATCCATGCGTAACCGTTTAAAAAACACTTTTCACCTCTTTTCCGCGCCTCTTGGCGCGTTTGTTTTAAGGCAGCGTTTTTCCCGTAAGTTTTTCCAGCGTTTCCCTTTCGTAAGCGGGGAATAAAATTTCGAATTCATCACTCTCGCGGAAGAGCCTCACGCGGTAACACGGCTTTACGGTATACCAATCTCCGTTATGGTTATAGCGGATCTTATAGGGCTTGTATTTGCCGTGATTGTATTTTTCCCGTTTGTTCCAACCGAAGAAGGTAATGCGTTTTTCTACCCGCTCCGTTTCGATGATATTGACGTAAGGGAATTTATATACTGCATTGCCGTCGAAAATACAAAACGCCTCGCCTTCCCGCCAGCCTTCCGTTTCAAACGCGAAATAGGAATTTTTAAAGAATGGCTTACGTTTTTGCCTGTTCCTTACCGTTTTGCAGCGACATCCGAACACGTCGCATTTTACCGCCTCCGCGGGGATCGCAAGCGCCTCTTTCACCTCTCGCATGAGCTTTTCCCGCTCACTCTCGAAAAATACAAACGCAGAGCTCCCCGTCACGCGCTTGCGCTTGATCGCGCCGACGGCAATCACCAAAAGCCCCACGGCAAACAAGCCGCCGCCGACCGCCGCAAGCACGACCCCGATCGTTTCGTTGCCCTTGAAATCTTCTTCCGTCAAAAGATCCAATCCGACGGTGAGCAGAAGCAAACCCACGCAGAACACAAGAAGAAAAACCGACTGCCAAACGATCGGCAACATCGCCTGCCGTCCGAACCGTTCCGCTTCTTTGTCGGAAGCCTTCTTTCTTGCCGCGAGCCCGCCTTCGGGCGAACGCGATAAAAATACGCCGCCCTCGGGCGCAGCGTCCCGATAAGCAAATACGTTTTTCATAAGCTAATCCTTAATGGGCAGATTGCTGATTTTATATTCCGCAAGGCAGGCGTTCCGCATTTCCCTATTGAATATTTTATGCTCGATGAGGTAATAGGTTACTACGTCGCGCACGCTCGTTGCGTCCAATTTGAACCCGCACGCCCCCAAAAGCTTTGCGCAGTCCTGCGCCTGCATGTGGCACACGAGCGCAAGGGCGAGCACGGTGTTCTTTTCGGGATACAGCTTGCCCTTTACGATTTTCTGCCAAATTTTGGAGTCGATATCCAATTTTTCGCCCGCGCTCTCCGCCGTTTCCGATACGTGTTTGAGCGCGTCGGGCAAGAGCTTCGCAAACGTGTACTTGCGCCGCCTGTCCTCCAAGCGGTTGCGGAAGGTGGGAAACGAAAAATTAAACGTAAAGCTCGTATCCGCCAGCCCCGCTTTGAACGCGGCGAGCAGTTCGTCCTTCTTTTTTTGATGACAAAGGCGCATGACGGAGGAGTCGCGGCGGGCGATATTTCCGTCCCGCGCGATATACACCGTATCGGGCATTTCGTAGCCCGCAAGCGCGCTCAGCTTTACGTAATCGGAATACTGTTCGCAAAAATATGCGTCCAATTCCTGTATATAACTTTCCATGCTTTTATTTTACCATTTCCCCCGTAAAAAATCAAGCGAAAATGAAGACTTAGGCGCTTTCGCCGCAACAAACTCAAACCGCGCCCCTTAGACGTCGGCCGCCGTTTTCCGCAACGCGACCGTCTTTTTGTGCCGTTTCGGAACAACACAAGACTTCGTGTTATGATTTGACATAAATTTTCACTTTTTTTGTTTGTTTTTTGTAAAATATAATCATATAATCAAAATTTTTTTGGTAAAAATGCTTGCACTTTTCTTTTTTCTATGTTAAAATCAAATCAGAAAAACCAATTGGAGGCTTTATTACAATGAAACGGGAGCGGATTGAGGAGATCGCAGAACTGTTGGACAAACGCGGCAAACTCTCTTTGGAGCAGCTCGACGGGTTTTTCCCCAACGTATCGCAAATGACGCTTCGGCGCGATTTGTTCCAGCTCGAACAGCAGGGACGCATTATCCGAGTTCGGGGCGGAGCGATGTCGGTAAAAGAGGTACAAAAGGTGTCGGGCGAGCCGTACACCAAAAAGTCAACCCTGCACACCGACGCTAAAATTAAAATCGCACAAAAGGCTTCCAGCCTCATCGACGAAAATTGCTCGCTCTTTGTAGACGGCGGGACTACCGCGATGTATCTTGCAAAGGAAATGCCCGATTTGAACATTCACGTGTTCACTAACGGGCTTGCCGTCGCGATCGAGCTTGCGCAGAAGAAAAACATCAACGTTACCATGATCGGCGGACAGGTGATACGGGAAAATCTTTCCACCGCCTCCCCCGTCGCGAAGAGCTATTTCGACAACACCAATTTCGAGCTTGCCGTTATTTCCGCCACGGCGTTCACCCCCGAACACGGGTTCTCCTGTGCCTCGCAAATCGAAGCGGATCTGTTAAAGCTCGCGCGTGCGAAAGCGAAGTCGCTTTACATGATGCTCGACAGCTCGAAAATCGGCAAGATCATGCCCTACACCTTTGCAAGGATCGAGGACATCGACGTGCTGATCACCGACGACGCGTTCCCGCCCGAGCTCAAAGATCAATTCGTGCAGAAAAACATCGTCGTGATGTAACTCGGTTTGAATTCCCCCTCCCCTTCCCCGGGAGGGGTTTTGTTTACTAAACTCTTCATTCCGCCCCGCCGCTCCATTTCGGAACAACGTCCCAACGGGAGCGACACCTCCCCCTAAATAAGTGTAGGGGGAGGCAAGAAAGTGGGCATTTAACCCTCTTTCGTAGGCATAAGCGGTATGCCGCCCCAAAAAAACACATAACAAAAAACCCCGCCGAAGCGGGGTTTTGTTTTACTTGTTTCGTTTAGCCCGTAATGAGGCTGAGCAGATTGAAGTGGTTGAACACGACCACGCAAACGAGCGAAACCGTGCTCATGATTTTAATGAGAATATCGAGCGAAGGCCCTACGGTGTCCTTTAACGGGTCGCCGACGGTGTCGCCGACGATCGCCGCGTCGTGCTCGGGAGAGCCCTTTCCGCAGCCCTCTACGCCGCCCGACTCGATAAATTTCTTCGCGTTGTCCCATGCGCCGCCCGCGTTGCCCGTGTAAATAGCAAGCATGATTGCAGAAAGCGTCGCGCCGATGAGAATTCCGCCCACAAAGCCCGCGCCGAATAAGAATCCGCAAACGACGGGGAAGGCGATCGCGACGATGGCGGGAACGATCATCTGTTTCAGCGCGCCCTGCGAGGAAATGGTGATGCAGGTTTTATAATCGGGGCGTTCGGTGCCGTCGAGAATGCCCGGCTTTTCGCTGAACTGACGACGCACTTCATCGACCATCTTCCGCGCCGCCTTGGCAACCGCGTTGATGAGCATACCGCTGAACAGGAAGGGAAGCGCCGCGCCGAGAAGCGCGCCGACAAGCACCGTCCCGCTGATGATATTCAGGGTAAGAAGCCCGTCCTTCATGAACTGATCCGCCGCCGCATAGAGATAGCTCGACATCATCGACATGGTCGCGAGCGCCGCCGAGCCGATCGCGAAGCCCTTACCGATCGCCGCCGTGGTGTTGCCCACGCTGTCGAGCTTATCGGTAATGGCGCGAACGTCTTCGTCGAGCCCGCTCATTTCGGCAATACCGCCCGCGTTATCGGAGATGGGGCCGTAGGTATCCACCGAAACGGTCGCCGCAACGAAGGAAAGCATACCGAGCGCGCCGCAGCCGACGCAGAACATTCCGCCCAAAGCGTAGCACGCAAAGATCGCAACGCCGAGGCAGACGACGGGAAGCATACAGGAAATCATGCCCGTTGCCATACCCTGCGTGATCGTGAGCGCCGCGCCTTCCTTGCTCGCCTTTGCGATATTTTTGGTGGGTTTATAGTCGTAGCTCGTGTAATATTCGGAAATAATACCAATGAGAATACCCGCAACGATCCCGATCGCCGCCGCCACCCAAGGCGTAACGACGCCCGCTTTAAAGCCTGCCGCTTCCAAGAGCGCGGGAGCTTCGTCTTTGAACAACAACACGGAAAGCGCGCACCCGCCCGCTAAGGTAAACCCTGCGGAGATCCAAGTCGCGAGATTGAGCTCCATGTGCGGGTTCTCGGAAAGCTTGCGCTTCAAGAACGGATAAGTGATTCCGAGCACGCAGCCGATCAGCCCGATTCCCGCAAACAAAATGGGGAAGAGCATCATCTTTTGGTACAGCACGCTCGCGCCGTTTAAGGGACTTCCCGCGAGGGAGTGCGCGAACAGCTCGATTGCAAGAATGACGGTCGCCATTATCGAGCCGACGTAGCTCTCCAAAAGGTCTGCGCCCAAGCCCGCGACGTCGCCCACGTTGTCGCCCACGTTGTCCGCAATGGTAGCGGGGTTGCGGGGGTCGTCCTCGGGAATGTGCGCTTCCGTCTTGCCGACGAGGTCTGCGCCCATGTCCGCCGCCTTGGTGTAAATGCCTCCGCCGACGCGGTTGAACATTGCAATGATACTGCAACCGAGCGCATAACCCGAAAGAATGATCGAGAAGTTATAACTTTGCTGAGTAATGGGGTTTGTATTCGTTACGGGCAACTTCGTTACGGCGTCCAAACTCGCCATGCCTTCCGCCCAGCCGAAACAAAGGTAAACGATGAGCACGCCGAGAAGCGCAAACCCCGCCACGCAGAGCCCCATGACCGAACCGCCGCGGAACGCCACTTTGAGCGTTTTGCCGATGCTCCGACTCTCGTTCGCCGTGTTGGTAACGCGCACGTTCGCATAAGTAGCGATTTTCATGCCGATAAAGCCCGCCAAAGCGGACATCACCGCGCCGAGAACGAACGCAACGCCCGTTTCCCACGCGATAAACAGCCCGATAATGACGGCGATCGCCGAGCCGATGATCGCAACGATCTTATATTCGTAACGAATAAACGCATTCGCGCCCTCGCGGATCGCCGCCGCGATTTCCTGCATCCGCTCGTTGCCCTCTTTGAGCTTCTTGGTCAGGCAGTAATTGAGCGCCGCATAACCAAGCCCGAGCGCCACCGCGAACATGACGATCACGGTGAGTAAATTTAAGTTCATCGAAGAAACCTCCCGTCAGCCGTTTGGAAATAACTTCCTATTTGCCGATTTCGCTTCACATTATAGCACATTGTTTGAATCTTGTCTATCGCAAAATGAAATTTCCGTGATTTTTTTTGCCGATTTTTGGAAAAACGCTTGCTCTCCTCTCGGCTTTCCGCTCGAAAGAAAGCCGAAGACGAACAAAAAAAGCACCGCTGACGCGGTGCTTTTCGCACTATGTATAGGTAAATTATTTCTTTCCGAGGACTGCCGCGCCCGCGGAAGCGATTGCCGCCAAAATAGACAAAATTCCCGCAAGGATCGCGCCGATGCCGAGCTTAAAGTTCTTAATGACCTCTTTGGAAATTTCAATCGCCGAGTCTTTGAGGTCGCCCGTCAAATCGCCCGTATCGAATACGATGAGCTGTTTACAGCAGAAGAACAAAACGCCCGCCGCCAAAAAGCAAACCGCTGCGATGAACGCCGTGAACTTGTTCCCCTTGATCGCCGTGATCGCGCAAAGCACAATGCCTATCGCCGAGAGCAGGAAAGGCAGCAAATTCATGAACGAGAACGCAAAACCGCCCTTTTCCGAGCCGAACGTAAGCTGCGCCATAGAATAGGTCGTCGTGGTTTTTATCCCGAGCAACTCTACCGTATAACTGATGCCGGGAGCCGCAAGCATAATGAGCGATACGATTCCGAGAAGAGCCGCTACCGCCGACAAAATGAGCGCTATCGAGATCTTTTTCTTTTTTGCCATGTTGTTGATTTCCTCCAAAAAAATTCCGTCGGGGCCCCGACGGTTTGTATTATAACACAGTACTTAACTAAAATCAAGTGTTTAACAAAAATTTCTACCGTTTTTTACGGGTTTCCTGAAATCAATAATCTTTTAATCCCAATACGTAATCCGAAGAAACTTCTATTACGTTACATATGCGCGCAAAGGTATCGAGCGCGGGAAACACGTCTTTTTTCATGTACTTGCTCACCGTCTGCGGGGAAACCCCGATCCGCTCCGCAAGCTCTCGTTGCGATATCCCGCTCCACGCGATACATTCCCTGAGCCGACTTTGAATGTCTTTTAATTGCATCTCCGTCCCCCCCTTGCGCAAAAAATATGTAAAATATATAAAATTTATCGCACAATATGCGATTTTTTGCTTGACAATCGTATATTGTGCGATTATAATAAAATTAATTTGCGACATAGCGAGATTTATCCCTTTGTTGCAGACAGTGAAACGAGAAGAACTTCAACATCCCCCCAGTTTGTGTGATTGCTTTTTTCCGATTCACGGAAGAGTGCTTCATGCACTCTTTTTTTATTTGCGGGGGAAGCCGCGGGAATTCTTCGACTTCGCTCAAAATGACGGAACGCGGAGCTGATTGACGGGTTAAAAAAACACCGCCGAAGCGGTGTTTTTTTGTTTGCGCTTTTTATTGCTTCTTTTTCCGCAACAGGACGGCAAGTGCGCCCAGACCGATTACCGCCATTCCGCCGGCGCTCGCCACGCCGATTGCACCGTTGCAGCCTCCGCTCTCCTCGGCGGGAGGCGAAGGCGGTGCGGGTCGCTTTTCCCACTGTGCCGTTACCGTTATTTCGGAGGTTACGCTGTCGAACGCTTTATCCCAGCCGAGGAAGGTATACCCCTCCCTTTCGTATTCGGGCTCGATTGCGGCTTCGCCGTGATTTACGCGCTGTTCCGCGCTTCCGTTCGCAAGCAATCCGCCGTTTCCGTCGAACCGAACAAGATAGCTTTTAATTTTCCATTGTGCCTTTACCGTCATTTCGGAGGTGATACTGTCGAACGCTTTATCCCAGCCGAGGAAGGTATATCCCTCCCTTTCGTATTCGGGCGCGATTGCGGCTTCGCCGTGATTTACGCGCTGTTCCGCGCTTCCGCTCGCAAGCAATCCGCCGTTTCCGTCGAACCGAACAAGATAGCTTTTAATTTTCCATTGTGCCTTTACCGTCATTTCGGAGGTGATACTGTCGAACGCTTTATCCCAGCCGAGGAAGGTATATCCCTCCCTTTCGTATTCGGGCGCGATCGCGGCTTCGCCGTAAGCTACCGTCTGTTCCTCGTTTCCGCGCACGAGCGTTCCTC
>CAMUFJ010000005.1 GCA_947088135.1 uncultured Clostridia bacterium | reverse complement strand
TGGCGGAAAGTGAGGGATTCGAACCCCCGGAAGCTCTCACTTCAACGGTTTTCAAGACCGCCGCTATCGACCACTCAGCCAACTTTCCAAGTTAAAATATTAAGTTTTATCTGCAAAATCAAGTAAAAATAATTTTGTAGAAATATTTGTAGAAGTCTACAATTTGCAACTTCCGTTGAAGAAAATGTCAACCGCTTGCACGGTTATGATTTAGCGACTAAAACACACCGTTCGCATGTGGAACCAAATTTTCATCAAAAGAATAACATAAAAAGAAATATTTTGCAAGCAATTCATACCCGCGCGGCAAAAATTTCGAAAAGCGGATTTCGGAGGTGAGATTTTGAGTTTGAAAGCAGATTTGCCTTATCCCTCGCTGAGTGGGATCATGAAGGACTGTAAGTCGCTACGAATTGTTTCGCCCGCCTATGCGGGCAGGGAAGGGGAGCTGACCGCAACGCTTCAATACGTCTATCAGGCGATTTATTTGGAAACGATCGGGAAGGGGGAAACGGCGCGTCTCCTTTTGGAAATTGCCGTATGTGAAATGCATCATATTGAAATACTCGGCTCTTTGATCACGCGTCTCGGTGCGCCGCCCGTGTTTACAGCGTGCCCGCCTTATCCCGTAGGGTATTACAGCGCCTCTTACGTGAATTACATAAAATCGCCCGAGAGCATGATCGCCGTCGATATAGCGGGGGAAAAACGTGCCATTCGCGGTTACGAAAGTATGCTGGAAAGCTTGACCGAGCCTGACGTTCGCGCCGTGATCGCTCGCATTATTGCAGACGAGCGCGTTCATCTGAAAGCGCTTGAAGAAATTGCCTGCGCAAACTGAAATTTTTATAAAACGCCCGCCGTGCTCGAATTACACGGCGGGCTTATGCATTTGAATAAACTCAACGTTTTTTGCCGAGCTCGGGAAGGGCGCTCAGCAGGAAATATTCCGCCGTAGAGTTCTGACGGATCAGCTTTTTCGCTTCCTCGGGCGTACACCAACGGGCTTCCTCTAATTCTTCACCGAGCGTCGGTTCGCCCTCGTTTGCCGTTACGATAAAGTTGAGCATAAGCACGTCGTGGTCGTTGTGGTAGCGCGAGGCGAAATACCGCCACTTCACGGCGGTAAGACCCGTTTCTTCTTTGAGCTCGCGCGGAATGGTTTTTTCCGCGTTTTCTCCTTTTTTTACGTAGCCCGCGATGAGCTTGAAATCCTCGTCCTCCACGTGCTTGGCAAGTAGAATTTTACTCTCGTCCCGATTAACGACCGTCATGGCGACCGCAACGGGAAAGAAAGGAAATTTGAATTTATCGCATTTGGGACAGAAAGGCACTAAGCCCTCGTTCTCCAAAAAGCGCAACGTTAATTTTTCACCGCAATCTCTGCAAAACATAATTGTTCCCCCTGTTTCATATTATTTTATACCGAGCAATCACAAATGTCAATCGTTTTTTGAAAAAATCGTGTAAAAAAAGAGCAAATATTGTAATTATAATGCAATTGGCGCGTTTTTTGAAAGGGAAAGTTTTTATCGTGAAAAGATTTTTCGGTTTGGAAACGGCTCTACTTCGCTTGACAGGCAACGCCTCTCTATTGTATAATTAAAATTGGTTTTTTAAGAGGTGAAAAATGCTTACGTCAATTTGTGGAATTAACTGGGGCGACGAGGGAAAGGGGAGAATGGTAGACCTCTTGTCGCTCGATTACGACGTGGTTTGTCGTTATCAGGGCGGTAACAATGCGGGCCATACCGTGATCAACGAGCGTGGCAAATTCATTCTGAATCTTTTGCCTTCGGGAATTTTGCGCGAGAATGTCGTCAACGTGCTCGGACCCGGAATGGTGCTCGACATTCGCCATCTCACGGAGGAGGCGGCGCGCCTGAGAGAGCAAGGGATCAAGATCACGCCCGAGAATTTGAAAATCAGCGACCGCGCGGTAATTACCATGCCCTATCACGTATTGATGGATTGCTTGGAAGAGGATCGCTTGGCGGATAAGAAATTCGGTTCCACGCGTCGCGGCATTGCACCCGTGTATGCCGACAAATATATGAAAAAAGCTTTCCGCATGGGAGAGCTGTTGAATCCCGATCGCCTCAATCGGCGCATCGCGGACATTTTGGAGTGGAAAAATCTCACTGTTGCGGGCGGCTACGGACACGATCCCGTGCAAGTAGAGGAGATCGTGGAATATTTTAAAAAATACGGTGAACCCCTCAAAGACTACGTTTGCGATACGGGGCTGTACCTGAACGATGCCAACGCTAAGGGCAAGAACATCATGTTTGAAGCGCAGCTCGGCGCGCTTCGCGATATCGACTTCGGTATTTATCCCTATACTTCGAGCTCCTCGACGATCGCCGCATACGCACTCATCGGAGCGGGCGTACCCAATTTGAAATTGAACCGTTCCATCGGCATCATGAAGGCATATTCCACCTGCGTGGGAGAAGGCCCGTTCACCGCAGAATATTTCGGCGAACCTGCGGAAAAGCTCCGCAAGGCAGGCGGAGAGTACGGCGCGGCGACGGGCAGACCGAGAAGGGTGGGACCCTTCGACGTAGTCGCTTCCCGCTACGGGATCCGTTGTCAGGGCGCGGACGAAATTGCGCTTACCAAGTTAGACGTGCTTTCGGGTTACAAAGAGCTCGAAATTTGTACGGCGTACGAGTTGGACGGGAAGATTGTTCACGAATTCCCTTTCCCCGACGTACTCGACGAGTGCAAGCCCGTATTTGAAAAAGTAAAGGGTTGGAACTGCGACATCAGCGGTTGCAGAAAGCCTTCCGATTTGCCCCAAGAGGCGATTGACTATATCAAACTGATTGAAAAGCTGTGCGGGTGTAAAATTACATACGTATCGGTGGGAGCGGAGCGCGAAGCTTACGTAAAGATGAACTGATATGCGGAAATTTTGGAAACTGCACGGGATCGGCAACGATTATCTCTATTTCGACTGTTTCGAGAACGAGCTTCCCGATCCCGAACGGGTTGCCGTCAAGCTCTCCGCACGGAGGTTTTCCGTGGGAGGGGACGGCATTATTCTCGTGGGGAAGAGCGAAGTAGCCGATGCGAGTATGCGCATTTTCAACGCGGACGGAAGCGAAGGAAAAATGTGCGGGAACGGCGTGCGCTGCGTCGGCAAGTTCTTGTACGACGTAAAGAAAATACAAAAAGACGTGCTCACGGTGGAAACGCTGAGCGGGATCAAGACTTTGGCGATAACTGCCAAAGACGGCAAAATGATGTCCGCGCGGGTGGATATGGGAAAGGCGGAGCTTGCTCCCGAAAAGATTCCCGCATTCTTTGACGGGAAGAGCGTCATCGATAGACCGCTCATCGTCGGAGGGAAAGAATACCGCATTACTTGCGTTTCGATGGGCAATCCCCATTGCGTTACTTTTACGGACGATCCTTATGTGCTCGATTTGAAATCGATCGGTGAGAAATTCGAACGTAACGCCGTATTTCCCGAACGGACGAATACGGAATTCGTACGCGTGGATCGGAGAAACGAAATCACGATGCGCGTTTGGGAGCGCGGAAGCGGGGAAACTTGGGCGTGCGGTACGGGCGCATGTGCGGCGGCTGTGGCGAGCGTTTTAAACGGATACTGCGACAAGGGCGAAGATATTCTCGTGCATTTGCGCGGAGGGGATCTTACAATTTGCTATACGGACGAAACCGTATTCATGACGGGCGGTGCGGAACTTTCGTTTATCGGAGAAGTCGAGTTGTAAAAGGCATATTTGAATCGCGAAGGAGAAATTTATGGCGAAATACATTTTTGTAACGGGCGGAGTTGTATCGGGGCTCGGAAAGGGCATCACGGCGGCTTCTCTCGGTCGGCTTCTGAAAATGCGCGGCTTCAAGGTCGCGTCCCAAAAGCTCGATCCTTATATCAATATCGATCCCGGAACGATGAGCCCGTATCAGCATGGGGAAGTGTTCGTAACGGAGGACGGCGCGGAAACCGATCTCGATTTGGGACACTACGAGCGCTTTATCGACGAGGATCTCAATAAATTCTCCAACTTAACGACGGGCAAGGTCTATTGGAACGTGCTCAACAAAGAACGCAACGGGGAGTATCTCGGGCAGACCGTGCAGGTCATTCCGCACATTACGAACGAAATCAAATCCTTTATCTATCAAGTAGGAAAAACGACGGGCGCGGACATCGTTATTACGGAAATCGGCGGAACTACGGGCGACATCGAGAGCCAGCCCTTCTTGGAGGCGATCCGTCAGGTGGCGCGCGAGGTCGGCAGGGATAACTGCTGTTTCATTCACGTGACGCTCGTGCCTTATATTTCGGGCTCTTGCGAGTTCAAGAGCAAGCCTACCCAGCACTCCGTGAAGGAGTTGCAGGGAATGGGAATATTTCCCGACATCATCGTTGCGCGCGTGGACGAGCCCATGCCCGAGAGCATTCGCGAGAAAATTGCCATGTTCTGCAACGTGAAGCCTCATTGCTGTATCGAAAATCTGACCGTACCCGTGCTTTACGAAGCTCCGCTCATGCTGGAAAAGAGCAATCTCTCCACGATCGTCTGCGACATTTTGCATTTGGAATCGCACGAGATCGATCTTCGGGAATGGGAGGAGATGCTCGGGCGCATTCACGCGCGGAGCAAGTCCGTTAAAATTGCGCTCTGCGGTAAATACGTGCAGCTTCACGACGCATATTTGTCGATTGCCGAAGCGTTGGCGCACGGCGGGTATGAAACGGACGCTAAGGTAGAGATCGATTGGGTGGATACCGAAACGCTTACCGAGCAAAACGTAAGCAAGCGTCTTGCCGGCGTGGACGGCATTCTTATTCCGGGCGGTTTCGGCGGGCGCGGCGTAGAGGGGAAGGTGATTGCCTGTAAATACGCGCGCAAAAAAAATATTCCTTATCTCGGAATTTGTCTTGGAATGCAAGTCGCGGTCATCGAATTTGCCCGCAACGTGCTCGGATACGCGGATGCGAATTCCTCGGAAATTTTCCCCGAGGGCAAACATTCCGTCATCGATTTGATGCCCGATCAGTACGGCGTTAAAATGGGGGGCACCATGCGTTTGGGCGCTTATCCCTGCAAGGTGCTCGGCGAACGCATGAAGGAGGCGTACGGCGCGGAAACCGTAAACGAACGCCACCGTCACCGTTTCGAGTTCAACAACGACTACCGCGAAGAGATGGAAGCGAAGGGGATGAAGATCGCGGGCGTTTCGCCCGACGGCACTCTTGTGGAGGCGGTGGAAATTCCCGAAAACGATTTCTTCCTCGGCGTACAGTTTCACCCCGAATTTAAGTCGCGTCCCAACAACGCGCATCCCGTTTTCCGCGAATTTATCCGTCATGCGGTGAAATATAAGGAGACCCGCAAAAAGTGAAATTAAACGAAAACTTTTTCAATTTACAGGACAGTTATTTATTTGCCACCGTGGGGAGAAAGACTGCGGAATATCGGGCGAAGCATCCCGATAAAGAAATTATCCGCCTGTCCATCGGCGACGTGACCCGTCCGCTTGTGCCCGCCGTCATCGAGGCGATGCACCGCGCGGTAGACGATATGGCGCGCCGCGAGAGTTTTAAGGGCTACGGACCGGACCAGACCTGCTACGGTTACGACGCTTTGCTCGATTCCATTTTGGGAAGCTACGCCCGTAAGGGAGTTTCGCTTAAAAAGGGGGAGGTCTTTATTTCCGACGGAGCAAAGTCGGACTGCGGAAACATTCTCGATTTGTTTGCAGAGGATAATATCGTTTTATTGCCCGATCCCGTTTATCCCGCGTATGCGGATGCAAACGTGATGGCGGGCAGAAAGATCATCTATGCCGACGCAAACGAGCAAAACGGCTTTTTGCCGATGCCCGACGAGCGCGTGCAGGCGGATATTATTTATATCTGCTCGCCTAATAACCCGACGGGTGCGGCATACACGAAAGAGCAATTAAAGGCATGGGTGAAATACGCAAAAGCCCAAAACGCCGTCATTATATACGACGCCGCGTACGAATATTTCATTACCGACGAAAAATTGTGCAGGAGCATCTATCAAGTTGAGGGCGCGAAGGATTGCGCCGTAGAAATTTGTTCATACTCTAAAACAGCGGGGTTCACTGGCGTCCGTTGCGGGTATACGATCGTGCCCGAAGCCCTTGCGGTTGGCGGGCATTCCCTCAACCGGATGTGGGCGCGGCGGCAGTCTACCAAGTTCAACGGCGTGAGCTATATTACGCAGATGGGCGCGGCGGCGGTATTCACCGAAGAGGGCGAAAATCAAATTCGGGAAAATTTGGATTATTATAGAAATAATGCGCAAATCATTTCCGATTGTCTTGACAAACTCGGCATTTGGTATACGGGCGGGAAGCATTCGCCCTATATTTGGCTGAAATGTCCGAACGGCATGGGAAGTTGGGAATTTTTCGATTTGCTTTTGGAACGCGCAAACGTGGTGGGAACGCCCGGTTGCGGGTTCGGTAAGAACGGAGAGGGTTTCTTCCGTTTGACGGCGTTCGGCACGGAGGAAAACACGCGGAAAGCGTGCGATAGGATCTCCGCATTGTTATATCGATAAGGGAACATTATGGAACAATTTAAAAGGGAAGCGGGCGTACTTTGCCATATCTCTGCCTTACCGGGGAAATATGCGATCGGCTCGCTCGGCAAAGAGGCATACCGCTTTGCCCAAACGCTTGCAAAAAGCGGAGTTAAATATTGGCAGGTTTTGCCTCTCGTGCAAACGGGCTTCGGGGATTCCCCGTATAGCTCCGTTTACAGCGATTCGGGCAATCCGTATTTCATCGATTTGGAGTTGCTCGCAAAGGGCGGTCTTATCACCAAAGAGGAACTGAAAGGCGCGGAAAGAAAGGGCGAAGTGGACTACGGCGCGCTTTACGAGGAGCGTTATCCTTTGCTCCGAAAGGCTTTTTCGCGGTTTAATTTCGACGGCGCAGACTTCCGCGCTTTCGTAAAAACGGGCGGGCAGGAAGATTATGCGCTCTTCATGACCGCTAAAACGGTGTTCGGCGGAAACTTTCCCGATTGGGAAGCGGGGATACGCGACCGTGACGCGGACGCGCTCGAAAAACTTCGCACCGATTATCACGAAGAATATCTTTTCTGGCACTTTTTGCAGTATGAATTTCATTTGCAGTGGCAGGCGCTCAAAAGCTATTGCAACGGGTTGGGGGTAAAGATCATTGGTGATATTCCGCTCTACGTCGCCTACGACAGCGCGGACGTGTGGGCGCACCCCGAGCTGTTCCGCCTCGATAAAAAGTTCAAGCCTGCAAAGGTTGCGGGAGTCCCGCCCGACTATTTCAGTAAGACGGGGCAGTTATGGGGTAATCCCGTCTATAATTGGAAGGAGCACGAAAAGGACGGCTATGCTTGGTGGCGCAACCGATTAAACCGCGCTCTCGATACCTACGACGTGGTGCGTATCGATCACTTCCGCGGGCTCGACCGCTATTACGAGATTCCATACGGGGCGGAAACCGCGGAGCACGGCGAGTGGAAGCACGGTCCTAAGGAAAAGCTCTTCGAGGGATTCGAGAGCTCGGCGATTATCGCGGAGGATCTCGGAGTCATTGACGACGGCGTGCGCACCCTTTTGAAGAAAACGGGCTTTTCGGGTATGAAGGTTTTGTTGTTTGCCTTCGACGGCAATCCCGACAATCCGTTTTTACCGCAAAATATCGGCGAAAACAGTGTTTGTTACACGGGTACGCACGATAACGATACCGTTTGGGGCTATGCGGAATCGCTTTCGGCAGAGGAATTTATTTTGTTCCGTTCGCGCGTGGCGGCTGCGCTCGAAGAGCGCGGAGTGCTCGTTTCCATCGGGAAGAAGGGCGAAAATTTGCCCGAAGCCTTTATCCGTTTGGCGATGAGTACGAATGCAAGGCTTGCAGTCGTGCCCGTTCAGGATATTTTGGGGCTCGGAAACGAAGCGCGCACAAACTATCCCGGCATTGCGGAGGGGAATTGGAAGTTCCGTCTTTCCCACCGCTTGGGCGGAGCTTCTATGAAACGGATGAAAAAAATAATTAAAAAATACGGGAGGTAGGTCATGGCAAAAAAGAACAAGGACGGAACGGAGAAAAAAGGGTTTTGGCAAGAGTTCAAGGAGTTTATTTCCCGCGGAAATATCCTTGACATGGCGGTCGGCGTGATCATCGGCGGTGCGTTCACCGCAATCGTGAACGCGCTTTGCAATAACGTTTTGCGTCCGCTCATCAATGGGTTTTTGGCGTTGATCCTCGGCGCAAATTCGCTCAGCGAGCTGTTTACCTTCATAAAACCCGTCTACGTTATGGGTGCGGACGGGAACCCGACAACGGAAATCGATCTGACGAATTCCATCTATATCGATTGGGGTGCGTTTATCAACGCCGTTATCAATTTTATCCTTATCGCGCTCGTGCTGTTCCTGATCATTAAAGTGGTAATGAAACTTTCCGCAATCAGACAGCAGGCAAAAGAGAGCCTCGAAGCCGCGGCGGAGAAACGCAAAGCCGAAAAAGAAGTCGCAGAAGGGAGTGCGGTCGCGGAAAAGGTTATAGAATCCGCAGAGAATGCGCCTAAGGCGGAAGCGGTCGATGCCGATAAGGCGGCTAACGACAATCCCGAGAAAGAGAAATAAGACGTGAAAAAAGGACGGTTTCGTCCTTTTTTCATGCACAAAATTCAGGCGGTTTCCGATATAATAATCGGGGAGAGCTTATGCGGATTCGATTTGTAACACGGGGTAGTCTTGCGGAATATGCGAATAAATCGACGGGGGGCGCCGACGTCGTTTGCTGCGGATTTCAAGCGCTCGGACAGGTGAGCTACGAGCGGGAGCTGCGCGGAGAAACGGGGCTGTTCGAGGACGTTGCACTTTTGTCCAAAGAGGAAAAAAGCGTCGTGCTCTGCGGGTGCTTCACCGATGCCCGCGGAATTCGCAGAAAGTCGGTCGTCGTGGCCGAACGGGGGCGTATTCTCGGCGTTTCAGACATGGTGAACCGCATTGACGGCGGGGATTACCGTAGCGGTGCGGGAATCAAAATATACGATACGGGCGCAGGGAAGCTCGGGGTCGTCGTTGCAGAGGACTTATATTTCCCGCAGGTTTTGCAGACGCTCTCCGTATGCGGTGCAGAGGCGGCGTTTTGTGTATTCGAGGAGCTTAGCGACGGGCTCGAACAAACGCTCATGCGCGCCGAGGCGTTTTTGTACGGTATTCCGCTTTGCATTTGTGCCTACGGCTATGCGGAAGGTGCGGACATCGGGGGGAAAGTGCTCTTCGCAACGCCCGAATCGCCTTTTTGCTATGATTTGAAACGGGAGCAGGAATTTCACCTTGTAGAAACCCGCCAACGCGGTTTTTACCGCAAGAAAAAAACAGGGTTTTAATTTTTTCGGCACAAATGAACGAATTATTTTAAAACTGAAAATGAGTCCGGTGCAATACCGAACTCACTCTCAATTATAATTATTTATTTTTTTGTCCAAACTTTGGGGTTCACTTCATGTTTTACGGCTTTCTTACCATTGTTACTTAATGATGCGACTGCAACCGATCGCAAGCGCGCCGGGACCGATATGGCAGGCAACGCTGAGCGAGAGAGGGTTGCAGAAGGCTACGGGAACTTCGGGGAAAATTGCATGGATTTCGTTAACAAAACGTTCGGCTTCCTCATAGTTGTTCGTATGCGCAACCGAGATTTGCAATTCGCCGCTGTTTACGAGCGCGGAGAAGCGTTTTTCCAAATCGTTTTTGATTGCGGTAAGCATTACGTCCTTCGCTTGCTTTAAGGTGTGAACCTTTTTGAAAGCGTCGAGCTTGCCGCCCTGAATTTGCAAAACGGGTTTAATTTTTAAAATAGTGCCGATGAGCGCGGCAGCGGGCGTGAGCCTACCGCCTTTTTTCAAATATTTGAGCGTTTCGAGGGATATGTAAATACTACTGTCGAGCTTGGTTTTAAGCAGAATTTCACGTATCTCCACGCCGCTCTTTCCCTGTTCGGCAAGTGTGATAGCGTCGTAAACGCTCTGCTTTTGCGTAATGGAAATGCGCTGGTTGTCTACGACATGTACCCGTCCGTCGTAATTCTTTGCAAGATTTTCCGCCGTGTGGCAGGATTCCGAGAGCGCGCTCGACATAGGAATATGTACGATTTCCGAGTCGTCTTTTAAAAGGTTTTCCCAAAGCTCCGTAACGCTTACGGTAGAGGGTTGAGAAGTGGATACGGACGCGTCTTGCGCGAGATGCTTGTAAAATTCCGCTTGCGTTAAGTTAATGTCCTCAAAAAATTCTTCACCGTTAATCAAAAAGGGCATCGGGAGAACGAAGATTCCCAGTTTTTTCGCTTCCTGTTGCGTAATGCCGCTGTTTGAGTCGGTGACGATCTTTACGTTCGCCATAATACTCTCCAATATTTTGTTTTTCGATGTTACCCGATGGCAACCCCAAGCGAACACTTTTTTCATGCGCCTTTTCGGTGCTTTTCCGCCGTGCCGCACGATTATGCCGTTAGATTGCCCGCAAAATGTGTTCTATTGAGGTTGCTATCGGGTATTATTATAATGCGGGAATTACAAAAAGTCAAGAAAATTAACCTCGTTTCTACAAAAAACAACCGAGTTAATCATAGCGCGCATGTTGACTTTTTCCATACGGCGATGTATAATAAAGATTAAGAAATCATGGGAGGAAACAGTGGATGTTTCGGATCCTTAAAAGGGTATCTTTAAATCCCACCGTTACGCGGTTGGACGTAGAAGCGCCGTTGATTGCGAAAAAAGCGCTTGCAGGGCAGTTTGTCATCTTGCGCGCGAACGAGCGCGGAGAGCGCATTCCGCTTACGGTTGCGGGGTGCGATAAAGAAACGGGCGCGGTCACGGTCATTTTTCAAGTGGTCGGCGCCACAACAATGGAACTCAATAAAATAAAGGAGGGGGATTTTATCCCCGATTTCGTAGGCCCGCTCGGCACGCCGACGGAAGTCGACGGCTTGAAAAAAGTGGCGGTCGTGGGCGGAGGCGTCGGTTGTGCGATCGCATTGCCCGTTGCCCGCCGTTTGCATTCGCTCGGTTGTTCCGTCACTTCGATCGTCGGATTCCGTAACCGAGATCTCGTCATCTTAGAGGAGGAATTCCGCGCGGCGAGCGAAAGCTTTTTCCTTGTGACGGACGACGGAAGTTACGGGGAAACGGGCAACGTTTGTATGCCCTTAACCCGCTTGTTGGAGAGCGGGGAGAGGTTCGACGAGGTCATCACGATCGGTCCGCTTGTAATGATGAAGTTCGTGGCAAAAGCTACTAAGCCCTACGGAATCAAGACGGTCGCAAGCATGAACCCTATCATGATAGACGGGACGGGAATGTGCGGATGCTGCCGCGTTACGGTGGGCGGGGAGATGAAATTCGCCTGCGTGGACGGACCCGATTTCGACGCGCACCTAATTGATTTCGACGAGGCGATGAAACGTTCGAAAACGTATGCGGAGTTCGAAGCTCGCGCGCGGGAGGAGCATTGCAACCTTTTCCGCAAGGAGGTAAAGTAAAATGCCCAAATTCAATATGAGCCCCGTGAAAAACCCGATGCCCGCGCAAGATCCGCTTGTAAGGAACAAGAATTTTCAGGAGGTTGCCCTCGGTTATTCGGCGGAAGCGGCGATCGATGAGGCAAAGCGCTGTCTGGATTGTAAAAATAAGCCCTGCGTTGCGGGTTGTCCCGTCAACGTTCGCATTCCCGAATTCATCGCGTGCGTCGCGGAGGGCAAGTTCGAAGAAGCGTATCAAATTATTCACAGCACCTCCTCCCTGCCCGCAGTGTGCGGAAGGGTGTGCCCGCAGGAAACGCAGTGCGAGGGCAGATGTACGCGGGGGATCAAGGGAGAGCCCGTGGCAATCGGGCGGTTGGAGCGTTTTGTCGCGGACTATCATAACGCCTTCGGCGGGAGTTCTTCCGAGAAAGAGGCAAGGGTAAGCAACGGGCGAAAGGTCGCCGTGATCGGGTCTGGCCCCGCAGGGCTTGCCTGTGCCGGCGATTTGGCTCGGCTGGGGTATGAGGTAACTATTTTCGAGGCGCTGCATACGGCGGGCGGAGTTCTCGTCTACGGCATTCCCGAATTCCGTCTGCCTAAGGAAATCGTTCGGCGCGAGGTAGAGGCATTGCAAAATGCAGGCGTGAAAATCGAAACGAACGCCGTTGCGGGCAGGTTGTTCTCCATTGAGGAGCTTAAAACCGAATACGGCTTCGAGGCGGTTTTTCTCGGTACGGGTGCGGGGCTTCCCCGCTTTATGGGGATTTCGGGCGAGGGCGCGAAAGGAGTGTTTTCGGCAAACGAGTATCTCACCCGCTGTAATTTGATGAAAGCGTACGAAGAGGACAGCGCAACGCCCCTGTTCCGCGGGAAGAAAATTGCGGTCGTGGGGGGCGGAAACGTAGCAATGGACGCGGCGCGAAGCGCTAAACGCATGGGCGCGGACGCGGTGTATATCGTTTACCGCAGGTCGGAAGCGGAGCTTCCCGCCCGCAGGGAAGAGGTCGAGCACGCTAAGGAAGAGGAAATTATTTTCCGTCTGCTCACCAATCCCGTGGAAATCTTAACGGACGCGGAGGACAACGTCACGGGGCTGAAATGCATAGAGATGACGCTCGGAGAGCCCGACGCGTCCGGCAGACGCCGCCCTGTGGAAAAGGCAGGAAGCGAGCATATAATGGACGTCGATTGCGTCATTCTCGCCCTCGGCACTTCGCCCAATCCGCTCATCAAGAGTACGACGAAGGGATTGGATACTAAGCCGCGCGGGGAAATCATTGCCGACGAAAACGGAAAAACCTCACTTGAAGGCGTGTATGCGGGAGGCGACGCCGTTACGGGAGCGGCGACCGTCATTCTTGCGATGGGAGCAGGGAAAAAAGCCGCGCAGGCAATCGACGAGTATCTGAAAAACAAGCAATAAAAATAGCGCCGTGCGCTCATAACCTTTTTACGCCACTCATATGATAGGGTATGAATTTCCTCTATCGCCATCGAGTGGCGTTCGGTTTTTTAAGCCTGTTGCTTGCCGTAATTCTCACGTTTGGAATCTGTTTTTTTGCATTGGCGCGTACGACGGCGCAAACGGGGCGGCTCACCGTCGTAATCGACGCAGGGCACGGCGGGATCGACGGAGGCGTTACCGGCATAAAATCGGGCGTCAAGGAGAGTGACGTCAATCTGTCCATTTCCAGACATCTGCAAAAGGAATTCGAGGAAGCGGGATTTCTCGTAGTGCAAACGCGCCCTACGGAGGCGGGCTTGTACGGCGCGGCAACTTCGGGATTTAAAAAGCGGGATATGAAAAAACGGGCGGAGGTAATCGAGTCAAACGCGCCCGCGCTCGTCATTTCCATTCATCAAAACTCTTTTCCCTTGTCCACCCGCCGCGGAGCGCAGGTTTTCTTCCGCGAAAACGGCGAAAACTCTAAAACGCTCGCCTGCGCCATTCAGACCGCGCTCAACGAAATGCCCGAATGCGTGAAGAAGAGCGAAGCGCTCAAAGGCGATTACTTCATGCTGAACTGCAACGAGTTTCCCGCTGTGATCGTTGAATGCGGATTTTTGACCAACCCCGAGGACGAGGCGTTGCTTGTGAGCGAGGAATACCAAAAAAAGCTTGCCGCCGCCATCAAAAAAGGCGCGCTCGCCTACCTTTCGGCGGGAGCATAAATGTTGACAAGCGTTGAAAAGCTGTGATATAATTGCCGTATGAGCAACTATCAAAACACAAAGCGCTTTCAGCTTCGTCACACTGATTTCGATTTCAAAGACGAATTGAAGCTTTCTTCCGTTCTCTCGTTTTTTCAAGATTCCGCAGGCGCGAGCGCAGACGAGCTCGGGTTCGGCGACGATTCCTTGAAAACCCTTGGTTACGGATTTTTAGTTGTCAGTACCGATTGCCGTATTTTGCGCCCCGTACATTACCGTGAAAAGGAATTGGAGGTGGACACTTGGCCGCTTCCGCCCCGTCACGTCATCTTCGAGCGCGCGTACAAGATGCGCGTGGGGGAGGAGGTCGTGGCTGTTGCTATGTCCCGTTGGTGCCTTGTCGATTTGAACGGGTTCACTCTGCTCACGGGGGACAAGCTCGGGAGAGCGCATACCGATTGCCCTTACCGTGCCGAGCGGGTCATCGAAACGCCGCTTTGGAAGATTCCCAAAATCGCGGAGGGGAAAGAGGCGTACCGCTTAGTCGTCGGGAGCAGTCAGTGCGACCGCTTTCATCACGCCAACAATACCCGCTATGCCGATTTTTTTGTCGACTGCTTCTCTTTGGACGAGTTGAACCGTCCCGTGCAGTCCTTCCAAATTTCTTATTCCAAACAGGCGAAAGCGGGAACGGTGTTGAGCCTTATTCGCTACGACGACGAGGACTGTTCGCTTTGTGAAGCGCGGTCGGACGGGAACACGCTTACGCAGTTCCGCATACGGTTTGGAGAAAGACCCGATTAAGCTTCGGGGGAGAGATAGTATGGTAATCAAAAAGGGCATACAGCGTTACGTAGACGTTCTCAAAAAACTTTTTATCGCGTTCAGCGTCGTCGTCATTCCGGCGTTCATGGTATGCATGGTGTACGCGTTTACGGGTGCGTTGGCGTTTTGCATCATTACGCCCGTGCTCGGCTTGTTGTATCTTTTCGTCTATGCGACTTATGCGCTCCGCATTTCCATGGGAACGGTTGTCGGTGTGGAAACGACTGATAAGGTCGTGCATTTAAAAACCAAGCGCAAGATCTTTACTTACGACGTATCGGCGGGTTGCGTAGAGGTGAAGATAAAGAAAAATAAATTTATCTGCACCTTCCAAACGCAGGACTCGCGCGATAAATTCGTTTTGTTGCGCAGGTTCGCATTTTTTGGGAACGGAGAGGAGCAATTTACCGTAGAGGATATCCGCGCGTTTTGTCCTGCATTTGAAGAGTTAAATTGCGGATAAATATAGTTTTATTCGTTATATGCAGTATAATTTACGTATAATTTATATTTTTTGCAAATGATATACATTATATTGTGAAATTATTTTTTGGAAAGGGGTGCAAATGCTTGACTTGCATTCCTTTTCTCTATATAATAATGAAAGTATGAACTTTGAAGGACAAAATTATGGAAAAGAAAATTAAAAAAGTAGTGTTGGCATATTCGGGCGGGTTGGATACTTCCATTATTATCCCTTGGCTGAAAGAGAATTACGATAACTGCGAGGTCGTTGCCGTGTCGGGCGACGTCGGGCAGGGAACGGAGCTCGACGGGCTCGAAGAGAAGGCAATCAAAACGGGGGCGTCCAAGCTCTACGTGCTCGATTTGAAGCAGGAGTTTGTTGAGGACTATATTTTTCCCACGGTACAGGCAGGGGCGGTGTACGAGGACAAATATTTGCTCGGCACTTCATTTGCCCGTCCCGTGATTGCCAAGGCTCTCGTGGAAATCGCCGTTAAGGAGAACGCCGATGCCATTTGTCACGGTTGCACGGGCAAAGGGAACGATCAGGTTCGCTTCGAGCTTGCGATCAAAGCGTTCGCGCCCGAGCTTACGATTATCGCGCCTTGGAGAATTTGGGATATCAAGAGCCGCGAACAAGAGATCGAGTATGCGGAAGCGCACAATATTCCGCTCAAAATCAACCGTGAAACCAACTATTCCAAGGATAAAAACTTATGGCATTTATCGCACGAGGGCTTGGATTTGGAAGACCCCGCGAGCGAACCGCAATATGAAAAAGAGAACTTTTTGGAAATGGGCGTGTCGCCTATGCAGGCTCCCGACGAGCCCACGTACTGCACCGTTCATTTCGAACAGGGCATTCCTACCGCGATCGACGGGAAACGGCTCGGCGCGGTCGCGCTTGTGGAAAAGCTCAACGAAATCGGCGGAAAGAACGGCGTCGGGCTTGCGGATCTTGTGGAAAACCGTCTTGTCGGTATGAAGTCGCGCGGGGTTTATGAAACCCCCGGCGGAACGATCTTGTACGAAGCACACCGTTTGTTGGAAACGGTATGCCTTGACAAGGCTACTATGCATTATAAACAGCTTGTCGCCATCAAATTCGGCGAAATGGTGTACGACGGTCAATGGTTTACTCCCTTGCGCGAGGCGCTCTCCGCATTCGTCAGCAAAACGCAGGAAAGGGTGACGGGGGACGTAAAGCTTCGCATTTATAAAGGAAATATTTCGAGCGCGGGTATTTCTTCGCCCTATTCTCTGTACAGCGGCGACATTGCCACTTTCGATGACGACGGCGGCGCATATTCGCAAAAGGATTCCGAAGGCTTCATCAACTTGTTCGGGCTTCCCAT
Organism: uncultured Clostridia bacterium; assembly: GCA_947088135.1. Taxonomy (GTDB): domain Bacteria; phylum Bacillota; class Clostridia; order Christensenellales; family Borkfalkiaceae; genus Gallimonas. The sequence continues at coordinate 59,628 of CAMUFJ010000005.1, read as the reverse complement.
CAAGGTGAAAGCGCTTCTCGATAAAAAGAAGCTTAAATAATGGTTCGCGTATTTATCGACGGAAAAGCAGGGACTACGGGTCTTGGAATATATGATCGGCTGGAAAAGAGGGGGGACGTTTCCGTTCTCTCTCTTTCCGAAGAGCTAAGAAAAGATACGGCGGCGCGAAAAGACGCGATCAACTCGGCGGACGTCGTATTTTTATGTCTGCCCGACGACGCGGCGCGCGAGGCGGTCGCACTTTGTGAGAACGGCAAGACGGTGATCATCGACGCGTCCACGGCGCATAGAACGCGGGAGGATTGGGCGTACGGTTTCCCCGAGCTTTCCAAGGAGCACCGTGAAAAAATCGCTTCGTCCAAACGAATCGCAAATCCGGGGTGCTATGCGAGCGGGTTTATTTCGTTGGTGCGCCCCTTGATTGAATGCGGGATCGCTCCGAGCGATTATCCGTTCGTCTGCCACGCGGTAAGCGGGTATTCGGGCGCTGGCAAAAAGGCGATCGCGCAGTACAGCGAGGAAAATCGGGACAAGCTTTTGGATACGCCCCGTCTATATGCGCTGGGTCTTACGCACAAGCATTTGCCTGAAATGGTAAAAGAGTGCACCCTTTCGCGAGATCCCGTTTTTAATCCGTATATCTGCGATTATTACAGCGGCATGAGCGTGAGTATTCCGCTCTTTACCGATTTATTGAAAAAGCGGGTTTGTGTGGAAGATCTCATCGATTTGTATCGGGAGCAATACGGAAAGAGTACGTTTATTTCCGTGGGTCAGGAGGAGAGCGGATTCATTTCCGCCAACAACCTTTGCAGAACCAACAAAATGGAAATTCTCGTCCACGGAAACGGGGAGCGCATTTTGCTTACCTCCCGCTTCGATAATCTTGGAAAGGGCGCTTCGGGCGCGGCGATCCAAAATATGAATATTGTGCTGGGGCTTGACGAAAGCGTCGGCTTATGATATAATAAGAGCAGTGTATTGAATTGCAGTGTGATACTATGGAATTAAAAGAAATATCGGGCGGAGTATGTGCGCCCATAGGATTCCGTGCGAACGGCGTGCATTGCGGAATCCGCAAAAATAAGACGAAAAAAGACCTTGCGCTCATTGTTGCCGAAACGCGGTGTGCCTGCGCGGGCGTCTATACGACGAATCTCGTAAAGGGCGCGCCCATTCTCGTTACAAAGAAAAATATTGCCGACGGATACGCTCAGGCGGTCATCGTAAACAGCGGGAACGCCAATACCTGCAATGCAAACGGCGTGGAAATTGCCGAGGCGATGTGCAAGCTCGTAGAAGAGCATACGGGAATTTTCGCGGGAGACGTGGTGGTTGCAAGCACGGGCGTTATCGGTCAACCGCTCTCCATAGAGCCCATTGCGGGCGGAATGAAGGAGCTTGCGGGCGGGCTCGGCGACAACAGCGCGTCGGCGGCAGAAGCCATTATGACGACGGACACCGTAAAAAAAGAAATTGCGTTTTCCTTTTCGCTCGGCGGAAAAGAATGCAGAATCGGCGCAATTTGCAAGGGTGTGGGAATGATTTGTCCGAACATGGCGACGCTTTTGATGTTCGTTACCACCGACGCGGCGATTTCTCCCCAAATGCTACAAAAGGCGATTTCCGCGGACGTGAAAAAATCGTTAAATATGTTAAGCGTCGACCGCGATACCTCAACCAACGACACGTTTTGTATTTTGGCGAGCGGGCTTGCGGGGAACGAAGAAATCAAGACGGCGAACGCCGACTACCGCAAATTCTGCGAGGCGCTTCACGCGGTCACGCGTGCCATGTGCCGTAAACTTGCCCGCGACGGCGAGGGGGCGACCAAGCTTATTGAATGCCGCGTTACGGGTGCGAAACGGGAAACCGACGCTCGTATCAGTGCGAAATCGGTTATCGATTCCAACTTGGTAAAAGCGGCGATGTTCGGGAGCGATGCGAATTGGGGACGGGTGCTCTGCGCGCTCGGTTATTCGGGAGCGAAGCTGGACGTAAGCAAAATTGCCGTTTCATTCAAGTCTAAGGCGGGAGAACTCTCCGTGTGCAAAAACGGCGCGGGCGTGGAGTTTTCCGAGGAGTTCGCCAAAAAAGTTTTGGGAGAAGAGGAGATCCAAATTCTCGTGGAACTGAACGACGGGAAGTACGAAGCGACCGCATGGGGTTGCGACTTAACGTACGATTACGTGAAGATCAACGGCGATTACAGGACGTAATACAGGAGATTACATGATAGGTGAAGAGGCAAGGGCGGAGCTGTTGCTCGAAGCAATGCCCTATATCGAGAAATACCAAAACAGGATTCTCGTCATTAAATACGGCGGAAACGCGATGCTCGGCGACGAATTTAAATGGTCTGTCATGCGCGATTTAACGCTTCTGCGTTTCGTGGGGATCAAAATTGTTTTGGTTCACGGCGGAGGTCCGGAAATTTCCCAAACGCTTGAACGCATGGGGATACAGTCCCGTTTCGTGAACGGCTTGCGCTATACCGACGAGCAAACGGCGGAGGTCGTGCGCATGGTTTTGGCGGGCAAGGTCAACAAGGAGCTCGTCCATATTCTCGGTGCGCAAGGCGCTAAGGCGATGGGTATTTGCGGGATCGACGGAAAAATGCTCGACTGCGAAATGGAGAACGAGGAGCTCGGTTTCGTCGGTAAAATCAAGAAGGTCAATACGGGCATTATCGAAGACGCTCTGAACGCGGGTTATCTGCCCGTTATTTCCACCGTCGGCTACGACGACGAGGGACATATCTACAACGTGAATGCGGATACCGCCGCTTCCGCGATTGCGGGTGCGCTCAAAGCGGAGAGCCTCATTCTCATGACGGATATTCGCGGACTGCTCCGCGACAAGGGGCGCGAGGACAGCCTTATAAAGAAGGTTTACGTTTCCGACATTCCTTCGCTTATCAACGAGGGCGTTATTTCGGGGGGGATGATCCCCAAAGTGAACTGCTGTAAAGACGCGATCCGCAACGGCGTGAACCGTGTTTTCATTATCGACGGAAGAGTAAAACATTCCGTTTTATTGGAATTGCTCTCGGACGAAGGTCTTGGGACAATGTTTGTAAAAGGTGACTGACAGGTCACTTTTTTCGCGTAATTAAGAGAGGCGGAAATGGATTTCGAACAAATCAAGCAGTTAGACGAATTGTACGGCGCGGAAACCTTCGCGCGTTTCCCCGTTGCGTTCGAAAGCGGTGAGGGGGCTACCCTCAAAGCGACGGACGGGAAGGAATACATCGATTTCGGCGCGGGGATCGCCGTCAACGTTTTCGGCGTTAACGACGGCGAGTGGAAAAACGCCGTAATAGAACAGCTCAATAAAATTCAACACGTAAGCAACTACTATTACAGCGAACCGCAGGCACGGCTTGCGGCTATGCTTTGCGAACGCACGGGCGCTCGGCGCGTCTTTTTTGCCAATTCGGGCGCGGAGGCGAACGAGTGCGCGTTTAAGGCGGCTCGCAAGTATTCTTTCGAGAAATACGGCGCAAACCGATATAAGCTGATCACGCTCAAAAACAGCTTCCACGGAAGAACGCTCTTTACGCTCACCGCTACGGGGCAGGACGCCTTTCACCGCTATTTCGATCCGTTCGTCGGGGGCGTCGTTTCCGTGGACGCTGACATGAAGAGCGTAAGACGGGAGGCGGACGGAGCTTGCGCCGTCGTTATCGAGTGCGTGCAGGGCGAGAGCGGTGTAAACGCTTTAAACGGCGAATTCGTGCGCGCTCTTTACGAGTTTTGCAAGGAGCGCGATATTTTGCTCATTGTCGACGAGGTGCAGACGGGAAACGGGCGCACGGGAAAGATCTACGCCTACGAGCATTTCGGCATCATGCCGGACATCATGACGACGGCAAAGGGGCTTGCAGGAGGTTTGCCGATCGGCGCTTGCCTGTTCTTCGGCAAGACGGAGCACGTATATTCCCCCGGAGATCACGGCTCTACTTTCGGCGGAAATCCCGTTTGCTGTGCGGCGGCGATCAATGTGTTCTCCCGTTTGACGGAAGAATTTTTATACGAAGTACAGGGTAAGAGCGAGTATTTGCGCGCCAAGCTGAAAGGGTTCGACGGTGTGAAGAAAATTACGGGGCTCGGCATGATGATCGGCGTGGAAACGGAAAAGAATGCGAAAGAGGTTGCCGCCCAATGCCTTAAAAAGGGATTGCTCGTGCTTACTGCGCACGATAGGGTGCGTCTTGTCCCTCCGCTTACGATTACTAAAAAAGAAATGGACGAAGGTCTTTCGATTTTAAAAGAGGTATTAAAATGAAGCATTTACTCAAACTCATGGATTTGTCGCGCGAGGAAATTTTATCCGTACTTAATCTTGCCGATCAGCTCAAATACGAGCGGGCGAAGGGCGTGTTTAAAGACTATCTTCGCGGAAAAAAGCTGGGCATGATTTTCCAGAAATCCTCCACGCGCACCCGTGTTTCCTTTGAAACGGGAATGTACGAGCTGGGCGGTTATGCGCTCTTTTTGAGCAATCGCGATTTGCAGATCGGGCGTGGAGAGCCCGTAGAGGATACGGCGCGGGTGCTTTCACGCTACCTTGACGGAATCATGATCCGAACCTTCGAACAGAAAGAAGTTGAGGATCTTGCAAAATTCGGTTCTATTCCCGTCATCAACGGGCTTACCGACTATTGCCATCCCTGTCAGGTGCTTGCCGATCTCATGACGATCCGCGAGCGTAAGGGTTCTTTCAACGGGCTTAAAATGTGCTTTATCGGCGACGGAAACAATATGGCGAACTCTCTCATGGTGGGCGCGATCAAAACGGGCATGAAGTTTGCGATCGCCTGTCCAAAGGGTTACGAGCCGGACGGCGAGCTTGTGGAATGGGCGAAGAAAGAGGGCGAATTCCTCATGACGGAGGACGTAGTCGAAGCCGCCAAGGATGCGGATGTGATCTTGACTGACGTATGGGCGTCCATGGGACAAGAAGGCGAAAAGGAAAAGCGGGAAGCGGCGTTTAGAGGCTATCAAATCAATGCAGATCTCATGAAGGTTGCCCGTAAGAACGCGATGGTACAGCACTGTCTGCCCGCGCACCGCGGAGAGGAAATCACTGCGGACGTATTCGAAGCGCACGCAGAAGAGATCTTCGACGAGGCGGAAAACCGCTTGCACGCACAAAAAGCAGTTCTTTGCAAACTGTTAAAATAAAGAGGTCACGGATGGAGAAAAAGGTTTACCTAACGCTGCAAAACGGTAGAGTGTTCGAGGGCTATTCGTTTGGCGCCGAACGGGAAGTTGTTGGCGAGCTCGTATTTACGACGGGCATGACGGGTTACATCGAAACGCTTACCGACCCGAGCTATTACGGTCAGATCGTTATGCAGACCTTTCCGCTCATCGGAAATTACGGCGTCATTGCCGCCGATTTCGAGAGTCGAAAGAGCTGGGTCACGGCGTATATCGTCCGCGAATATTGCGATAAACCGTCTAATTTCCGTTGCGAGGGAAAAATAGACGATTTCTTAAAAGAGCAAGGAGTCCCCGGCGTCTACGGTATCGATACGCGCGAGCTGACCCGTATCGTTCGCGAAGCGGGTGTGATGAACGCCGCTATCTCTTTTAAACCGTTAAAAGATTTGTCGGCGCTCCAAACCTATAAAATCAAAAACGCAGTGCAGGCAGTTACCTCGGGCGGGACGACGATTATCAACGAAAAGGGCAGTCCTGCCGTGCTCCTATACGATTTCGGAGCAAAGGGCAATATCGAACGGGAGCTCGTAAAACGCGGTTGCCGCGTAATCGTCGTTCCCGCAAATTGTACTGCGGAAGACGCGCTTGCGCTTTCGCCCGACGGGATCATGCTTGCAAACGGTCCGGGCGATCCTGCGGAGAACACGTGCGTTATCGAAAATATCAAAAAGCTCGCGGGGAAAAAGCCTATCTTCGGAATATGCCTTGGGCATCAGTTATTTGCGCTTGCTATGGGCGGGAAGACGAGAAAGATGAAATACGGTCACAGAGGAGCGAACCAGCCCGTAAAACAGCTTTCCACAGGGCGAGTATTCATCTCTTCCCAAAACCACGGTTACGAGGTGGTAAGCGATTCACTTCCCATCGGACAGCTCAGTTTTGTCAATGGGAACGACGGCACTTGCGAGGGGATGGACTATCTCGAAGTGAACGCATTTACCGTACAATTTCACCCCGAAGCCTGCGGCGGTCCGCATGACGCCAACTATTTGTTCGACGAATTCGTATCGCGCATGAAGAAGGAGAAATAAGATGCCCAAGAGAAGCGATATTAAAAAAGTATTGGTTATAGGTTCGGGTCCCATCGTTATCGGTCAGGCGGCGGAATTTGACTATGCGGGCGCGCAGGCGTGCCGTGTTCTCAAAGACGCGGGGGTGAACGTGGTGCTCTGCAACTGCAACCCCGCCACAATCATGACGGACAAAATGCTTGCTGACGAAATTTATCTCGAACCGCTTACCGAGGATAGCTTAAAACGCATTATCATTAAAGAGCGCCCCGATTCCCTGCTTGCCTCTTTGGGCGGACAAACGGGGCTTACAATGGGGTGCAAGCTCGCAAAGTCGGGTTTCCTCGACGAATGGGGCGTAAAGTTGATCGGAACAAAGTTAGACGCGATCGACCGCGCGGAGGACAGAGAGCTCTTCAAGGAAACGATGAAGAAGATCAATCAGCCCGTCGTTCCCTCCGACATCGCGTATACGGTCGATGAGTGCGTTGAGATTGCGGACAAGCTCGGCTATCCCGTCATTGTGCGTCCCGCGTTCACGCTCGGCGGCGCGGGCGGCGGCGTTGCAAGGGACGAAGAGGAACTCCGCATGATCTCCCATAACGGGCTCATGCTTTCGCCTATTACGCAAGTTCTCATTGAAAAGTACATCGGCGGTTGGAAAGAAATCGAGTTCGAGGTACTGCGCGACGGTATGGGGAACGTTATTACCGTTTGCTCTATGGAAAACTTCGATCCCGTCGGCATTCACACGGGCGATTCTATCGTTATGGCGCCGGCGGTCACGCTGTCCGATAAAGAATACCAAATGTTGAGAACGGCTTCGCTCGATATCATTACCGAGCTCGGCATCGAGGGTGGGTGCAACTGTCAGTTCGCGCTTCACCCCGACAGCTTCGAATACGCCGTGATCGAGGTCAATCCCCGCGTTTCCCGCTCGTCCGCGCTTGCAAGTAAGGCGACGGGGTATCCCATTGCGAAAGTAGCAACCAAAATCGCACTCGGATATTCTCTTGATGAAATCAGAAACGACGTCACGGGCAAGACTTTTGCCTGTTTCGAGCCGACGATCGACTACGTGGTCGTAAAGCTTCCCAAGTGGCCGTTCGATAAGTTCTTGTATGCCGGCAGAACGCTCGGTTCTCGCATGAAGGCGACGGGGGAGGTCATGGCAATCGGCTCTTCCTTCGAACAGGCGATTATGAAAGCGGTGCGGGGCGCGGAAATTTCTTTGGAAACGCTCAACCACCCCAAGTTCGAAAAGATGAGCAAAGAGCAGCTTTACGGCGAAATTGAAAAGATGACCGACGAGAGGCTGTTTGCCGTATTTGCCGCGTTAAAGGTCGGTATTACCGTAGACGAAATTTTTGCGGCGACGAAAATTGATAGATGGTTTTTGGGGAAACTTGAAAACCTCGTCGATTTCGAACGTAGCATTTTGGGCAAAAAGTTGACGAAACAAGAGTACGAGCGCGGCAAGAAGCTGGGTTATACCGACAAGGCGCTTCTCAAAATCAGCGGGGATAAGCTTCCAGCACATCGGCGGGCGTGCTTTAAAATGGTAGATACCTGCGCTGCTGAGTTTGCCGCGGGTACGCCTTATTTCTATTCCACCTACGACGACGTTTCACACGACGAGGCGAAGCCGTTCGTGGACGCGAGCGAGAAGAAACGGGTCATCGTAATTGGTTCCGGTCCCATACGGATCGGTCAGGGCATCGAGTTCGATTATTCTTCCGTCCACTGCGTATGGACGCTCAAAGAGCTCGGCTACGAAGTAATTATCATCAATAACAATCCCGAAACGGTTTCCACCGACTTCGATACGGCGGACAGACTGTACTTCGAATCTCTCACGCCTGAGGACGTGCAAAACGTCATCGACGTGGAAAAACCGTACGGCGTCGTTATTACGTTCGGCGGACAAACGGCGATCAAGCTCTGCGGTTATCTCGCCGAAAAGGGTATTCGCATTTTGGGAACGAGCGCGGACAGCGTGGATATGGCGGAGGACCGCGAACGCTTCGACGAGCTCTTGGAAAAGTTCGGTATCGCCCGTCCCAAAGGGCTTACCGTTATGACCAAACGCGAGGCGATCAAGGCGGCTCAGCAACTCGGCTATCCCGTTTTGCTTCGTCCGTCCTACGTGATCGGCGGGCAAAATATGACGATCGCATTTACCGAGAACGACATTTCCCGCTATATGGACGTCATTTTGGCACAGCATATCGAAAATCCCGTGCTCTGCGACAAATATCTCATGGGTACGGAATTAGAGGTGGATGCTATTTCGGACGGCACGGACGTGCTGATTCCCGGTATCATGCAACACATCGAGCGCGCGGGCGTACACTCGGGCGATTCGATCGCCGTCTATCCGCCTTACCATTTGAGCGACGCCATGCTCCGCGACATCGTGGAGATGTCTACTAAACTTGCGCTTTCTCTCAAAACGAAGGGGCTTATCAACATTCAATACCTCATCTATCAGAATCAGCTTTACGTCATCGAAGTCAATCCGCGCGCGTCGCGCACCATTCCCTACATTTCCAAGGTGACGGGCGTGCCCATGGTGGAGCTTGCCACTAAAATCATGGCGGGCGCGAAGCTCAAACGGCTCGGTTTCGGCACGGGGCTTTATCCGGCTTCGCCCTACGTTGCGGTCAAAGTCCCCGTGTTCAGCTTTGAAAAGCTCAACGACGTAAACTCTCAGCTCGGTCCTGAAATGAAGTCTACGGGCGAGGTGCTCGGTATCGGAAAAACGATAGAGGAAGCGCTGTTTAAAGGGCTTGTTTCGGCAGGTTTTAAAATGTGCCATCCCACGCCCGAAAAGCCCGTCGGCGTCTATTTCACCGTAAACGATCAGGACAAATACGAGCTCGTTTCCATCGCAAAGAAATTTGCCGACCTCGGGTGCAACCTCTATGCGACGGCGGGAACCGCGCGGGTGATTGCCGATCTGGGCATCGACGTTACCGTAGTGGAGCGGTTGAAGGCGACCAAGCAGGTCTGTAAGCTCATGGACGAGGGCAAGATCGATTATATTATCTACACGGGCAAGACGGACGTCGATTCGATCGCGGACTATATCGAATTGCATCATCACGCCATTCTACTCGGAATTACCGTGCTTACTTCGCTCGACACGGCGAACGCGCTCTGCGATATCGTGAAAAGCAAGTTTACGGAATACAATACCGAGCTTGTGGATATCAATAATTTGCGGACGAAGAGGACGGAACTCAGCTTTACCAAAATGCAGGCTTCGGGTAACGACTATATCTATTTTGAGGACATGGAAGGCAAAATTACCTGTCCCGAATCGCTCGCAATCAATTTTGTGGAACGCCATTACGGCATCGGGGGAGACGGAATTGTCCTCATGGGCAAGTCGGATATCGCCGACGCAAAAATGCGCATTTACAATCAAGACGGTACGGAAAGCAAAATGGCGGGTAACGCTATCCGTTGCGTAGCAAAATACCTTTACGAAAAGGGTATCGTACCCAAAACGACCATGACGATCGAAACAATGAGCGGTATTAAGAAGGTAAAGGTGTATTCCTTCGGCGGAGTGGTAACGAGCGCGAGCGTTGACTTGGGCGAAGCCGTTCTTTCGGGCGAGCACATTCCCTCCGTGTGGAAGGGGAAGCTTATCGTCGATCAGCCTATGGAAATCGATGGGAAGGAATACCGTGTTACGCTCGTCAATTTAGGCAATCCGCACTGCGTTATTTTCTGCGACAAAGTAGAGAGCATCGACGTGGAAACGCTTGGCTCTAAAATCGAAAACAGCAAGTATTTTCCCGAAAAGACAAATGTGGAATTTGTGCGAGTCGTTAACGAGAGTACGCTGAAAATGCGTGTTTGGGAGCGCGGGAACGGCGAAACGCTTGCGTGCGGTACGGGTGCGGCTGCCGCGGCGGTTGCAAGCGTTTTAAACGGACACTGCAAACGGGATATCGATATTACCGTAAAAGTGACCGGAGGAGATTTGATTGTTCGCTATAAGTCGGACGGCAGGGTGAAACTTGCGGGCAACGTTGTAAAAGTATTTGAAGGGAAGGTGGAATTTTGATGATTCAAGGCGGATTGTACGAGGAGAGCGCAATTTCTCTGCGTGCGAAAAGGGAGGCAAAAATCAACAAAGCGTTTCAGATCGCGGCAATCGTCTTTTTTGCGTTTGCCGTCATTATGGCGTTCATCTTTTTGCCGACGATTCCCGGATTTATTACGGCGGCAAAGGAGCAGGGCGCCTCTCCCGTATTTGCTATCGTAACGGTCGTGCTTGGGGTCGTTATGCTGATTGCAACGGGCGTGATCCTCTGGATTTTCAGACGCCGTTTTAACGTGAGTTACGACTACGTGTTCGTTGAGGACGAGCTTCGTATAACCAAAGTACTCAACGAGCGCAGACGGAAATTCGTCGCGACGCTCAAAGCCGATCAAATTTTGAAAATCGGATATTGCAGTGCCGATTCCTACAATACCGCGCTCGCGGGACTTGCGGGGAAGAAGCCCAAATTTTTAACGCCCAACTCCGAACCTGCCGAAGAGAAGCAATTCGTCTATGTTCTCACCACCACGACGATGGGGAAGAATATGTACATTATAGAATGCCGTACAATGCTGCTCGAATATCTCGTGCGCGCTACGGGCAGAAGTAAATTTACTACGCAATGATTTATCTCGATAGTGCCGCGACGACCCGTCCCAATGAAACGGCGATTGCGCGGGCAAACAAGTTTATAACGGAAGATTATTTCAATCCCTCCGCCCGTTACGGAGGAGGAGCGAGCGTTCATGCCGAAATCGAGCGTGCGCGGGAATTTTTGACCGCGCAGATCGCCTCCTGCGATAAGTTTTCCCTTGTATTCACCTCCTGCGGGACGGAGGCGGACAACCAAGCCGTTTTTACAGCGGGCAAACGCGGGAACGCCGTTACGGACGGCGGAGAGCACTCGGCGGTATTCAAGAGCTTTATAGAGCTGAAAAACAGAGGCGTAGAGCCGCGCTTTGCCCCCGTTTTAAAGGACGGGCGGGTGGACGGCGACGCGCTCTTATCCCTCGTGGATGAAAAGACGAGCCTTGTCAGCATCGTACACGTAAACAACGAAACGGGCGCGGTAAACGATATCAACGAGCTTGCCTGCCGCGTAAAAGCCAAAAATCCCCGCACGGTGTTCCATAGCGACGGGGTGCAGGCGTACGGAAAAATTCCCGTGCGGCTTACCGAAAACGTCGATCTCTATTCTCTGAGCGCCCACAAAATCGGAGGATTGAAGGGGACGGGCGCGCTCATAAGGCGCAAGAAATTCCCCTTGCAAGCCTTTTTATTCGGCGGAGGGCAGGAGGGGGAGCTCAGAAGCGGCACGGAAAACACCTACGGTATCGCAGTTTTTCGCTATGCGGCGGAACAGAAATTCCGTACGCTCGCGGAGGACGGTAAAAGATTGCTTGCCTACCGCGAACTTCTGTTTGATCGACTTGACAAAGAGTTATTCGCGCGCATTTCCCCCAACGACGGTTCGCCGTACATTCTCACGGTGTCGGCAAGCGGAATGCGGGGCGAAGTGTTGCAGCGTATGCTGTGGGAGAAGGGCGTTGCCGTAGGAACGGGAAGCGCTTGCAGTTCCAAAAAACCGCATAGCCGTATTTTGGAAAGCTGCGGTTACGGTAAAGAAATGCTCGACGGAGTTTTGCGCGTAAGTTTTTGTTCGGAAACGAAGGAAGAAGAAGTATTGCATTGCGCGGAAGCGATGAACGCCGTCGCTTCGGAATACAAAAAAAAGTTAGGTTAATATGGAAAAAGTTATTATTATCCGCTATGCGGAAATACATTTGAAAGGAAAAAACCGCGGATATTTCGAACGGGTATTTTCGGTGAACTTAGAGCGCGCGTTGAAGGGGATTCGCCACGAATTGCACCGCACAAGCGGGCGGTACCTCGTTGCGGGCTATCCCGAAGAACGGGAAGAAGAGATCATGGAGCGCATTTCCTGCGTGTTCGGCGTGCATTCCTATTCTTCTGCGCTTGTCGTTCCCTCTGATATGGAGCACGTCTACGAGGCGGTGAAAACGGTTGCTCCTACGTGCGGAACGTTTAAGGTGGATACCCACCGCGCCGATAAAAAATACCCGCTGACTTCCATGCAAATCAATGCGGAAATCGGCGGGCGGCTGCTCTCTGATTTCAAGAGCTTGAAGGTGGACGTGCATGAGCCCCAGTCGCACGTTTTTATCGACGTTCGCGAGAACGGGACTGCGCTCGTGTTCGGAAAATTTATAGATGGCGCGGGCGGTATGCCTGTGGGCACGTCGGGCAAAGGACTGTTGCTCATTTCGGGCGGGATCGATTCGCCTGTTGCGGGCTATATGCTCGCCAAGCGGGGCATGACGGTGGAATACCTTCATTTTCATAGCTATCCTTACACGAACGAACAGGCAAAGGAAAAAGTGGTGGAGCTCGCGCGCGAGCTTTCGCGCTATGCGGGTACAATGAAAATCGCAACGGCGAGCGTTACGCATATTCAGGAGGAAATCCACGCTAAGTGCGCGCCCGAGCTGAACGTTACGCTCCTGCGCAGATTTATGTTCCGTATTGCGGAGCGTGTCGCCAGAAAACAGGGTGATAAGTGCTTGATTACGGGGGAGAGTCTCGGGCAGGTCGCGAGCCAAACCATCGAGGGGATCACTTCTTCCAACGCGGTCGTTACGCTTCCCGTTTTGCGCCCTTTGATCGGGTTCGATAAAAACGAAATCATCGTTCGCGCCAAAAAAATAGGCACATACGATACTTCTGTTCTTCCCTTCGAGGATTGCTGTACCGTGTTTTTACCCGACTTCCCCGCCATCAAGCCTAAGCTTTCCTTCATCGAAGAAGAGGAGAGCAAACTCGACGTGGAGGGGCTTGTAGAGGAAGCGGTTGCGGGTTTGGAGCAGATCGCGCTGTGATTATTGCCACCAATCGTTTGGAAGCTCTTCCTGTTTTTTGACGGTAACGGAGGGTAAAACGACGCTTTCGCCTTCGCACCCGTTGAATACGGGTATTACGGTATAGCGATAACTTTCGCCGCTTCGTACGGAGTTGTCGCAAACAGTTTTTTGATATTTCCCCTGATAAATCGTGGTTGTTTCGCCGCGATTTTCTCTTTTTATAATATAATCATAGTACTTTGTCTGACATAGTTCTATATATACAGCGCCGTTTTTTACGGAAAGCGTTGGTTTTTCGATTGTGGGATGGGTGAACCGATTGCTTATCTCCGTCGGCATTGCCTGCTTTGCAAACAGCTCGAAGCCTTTCGTATAGACGGGGGCGAGCCCGTCGGCAAGCAGAATACGGTGGTTGCGCTCGTATTCCTCTAAATCGTATTCCGCTTCTAAAATCCCTTCGGGGCGTTCAAGCTCCTCGGGCGTTCTGTTTTTGTACAACGCGCGGTAAATGCGGAGCGCATAGTTGGTGGGCAGCCCCCCGCCCGTAGCGTTTACGGGCGAATTATCGCGGTTGCCCAGCCATACGGCGACGACGTCGTTTCCGGTATAGGAAATGGAGTAAGCGTCTAAATTTTTCCCGTTAACTTCATTTGTGCCCGTCTTGGCGGAAACGGGATAGGGCAGGGAGGAAAGCGTTTTTGCAGTGCCTTCCTTTACGGCGGTTTTCAGCATATCGCTTGTCAGATAGCTTACTTCTTCGGAAAATACCCGCTTGGGGTTAGGGGTAAAGCGGTACAAGACTTTTCCTTTCTCGTTCGTTACATAAGAAATCGTTTGCGAGGGGGAATATTCGCCTCCGCCGGCAAGCGTTGCGTAGCCGTCGGCAAGGGCGGGCAGGGAAAAGCCTTCTCGCATACCGCCGAGTGCAAGCGCGAGCGAAAAATCTTCTCTATCGATTTTCAGTCCCATTTTCTCCATATATGTGCAAGCGTGATCCACGCCGAGCTCGTTTAAAATTTTAACGGCGGGAATATTCACGCTCTTGGCAAGCGCGCGCCGTACGCTCATATATGTTCCGGAAGCTCCGTTCGAATCGTCCGGGCAATATCCGCCGAAATCCGTCCGCTCGTCCAACACGGGGGTGAGGGGGCAAATAAGCCCTTCCTCCATGGCGGGCGCGTAGACGAGAAGCGGTTTAATTGTGGAGGCGGGAAGCCGTTTGGGAGCTCCTACCGTGGAACGGAAAGATTTTATGCCGTGCGTTTTTACGTCGCGAACGAGCATGCAAACGTCCGAACCGCAGTCGATTGCTTCCAGCTCCGCTTGTAGCGAACGGTCGTAAAAGGTGTAAACGTGCAGTTTGCTGTCTGCTTTTGCGTCTGGGAAAAGTTGGATAAGCTCTTCGTACACGCGGGCAATATAGGCGTTTGCGTCCGCGGAAGAGGAGGAGGCGGGCAGGGGCTTTTCAACCGCTTGTGCGTATTCCTCTTCCGTCAGAAAGTTCTGTTCCCGCATGAGCCGTAAAACGAGATTTCTTCGCGTAAGACATTTTTCCGCATTACGGAAAGGGGAATAACGGTTGGGGGATTTTACGAGCGCGGCGAGCATGGCGCATTCGGCGCTGTCGAGTTCTTCGACCTGTTTTCCGAAGTAAAATTGCGCGGCGTTCCCAATCCCGAAAGCGCTGTGTCCAAAGTAAATAGAATTAAGATAGAGTTCGAGTATTTGCTGTTTGGAATAATTCTTTTCCAAAGCACGCGTTAATTTATACTCTTTCAGCTTGCGTTTAATGGTTTTTTCGCTTGACAAATGGGTGTTTTTAATAAGCTGTTGCGAGATCGTAGACGCGCCTTCGCGGAAAGAAAATGAGGCGATATTTTTGAGAGCCGCTTTTACGATCCGCTTATAGTCGAATCCGTTATGGCGGTAAAAGTTTTTATCTTCGACGGCGACAAAGGCGTTCGCGAGCGTTTTCGGAATGGCGGTTACAGCAGGTTTTTTGCCTGCTGTTTCCACGGCTTCTCCTGTCCCGTCGTAGATGAAGACGCATGAGGTGTTTAATTCGAGCTTGCTCTTGTCGAGGCTTTCTCCTTTGGTTACGCCGAGGTAGTAAAAGAGAAAGGCGAGCAAAAGGATCAGAACGATTGCGATTAATATGAGTAGGATTTTCATTGCCCGTTTCATGTACAGTAGTATTTGTATTTGCGGAAAAAATTTTCCGATTATTTATCGCATTTGTTGAAAAAATTTTAAATTTGTGATACAATGTAATTTGAAAAATAATGCGGAGTTTCTATGACCTTACGGGAAATGGTACAATCGAGCGGGCGAATCGTATTTTTCGGGGGTGCGGGAGTGTCCACGGAGAGCGGGATTCCCGATTTTCGTTCGCAGGACGGGTTGTACCATATGAAATACGCCGTACCTCCCGAGCGTATTTTGAGCGCGGATTACTTTTTCTCTCATACGGCGGAATTTTACCGTTTTTACAAGGATAAGATGCTTCCGCTTTGGGCGAAACCGAACGCCGTTCACAACCGCCTTGCCGAATGGGAGCGGGAGGGGAAACTGCTCGCCGTCGTTACGCAAAATATCGACGGGCTTCATCAAGCAGCAGGAAGCAAGCGTGTCTTCGAACTGCACGGTAGCGTACACCGCAATTTTTGTTTAAAGTGCGGCGCGCCGATGTCCGCCGAGGAAATCGCCGCCTGCGACGGAATTCCCAAATGCCGATGCGGGGGACTTGTTAAGCCCGACGTCGTGCTGTACGGAGAGTCGCTCGACGCAGAAACGGTACAGGGTGCGGTGAGCGCGATCTCCGAAGCGGATATGCTCGTCGTTGCGGGCACTTCTCTCACCGTTTATCCTGCGGCAAGCTTTGTAAACTGTTTTCGCGGCAAGCATCTTGTGCTCATCAATCGCGACGAAACGTCGCTCGATCACAAGTGCGATTTAGTAATTCACAGAGGACTTGGAGAGGTATTCTCCGAAATTTAGCGTATGAAATATCACATCGTCACCTACGGGTGCCAAATGAATCTGCACGAATCGGAAAAAATCGCGGGCATTCTGCGTACGGTCGGCTATGAATCCGAAGCCTCTTTGGAAGAGGCGGACATTATCGTATTCAACACCTGCTGTATTCGGGAGAACGCGGAGAACCATGCGTTCGGAAATATCGGCGCGCTTAAAAAGCTGAAAAGAACCAAGCGCGGACTGATGATTGCCGTGGGGGGCTGCATGGCGCAAGAAGCGGGCAAGGCGGAAATTTTAAGGACGAAATTTCCTTTTGTCGATATCGTGTTCGGCACGCACAATCTTTCCGAGCTCGGAGAGCTTATTGTCAGAAAACGCAACGATAAAAAGACGGTCGTTTCACTCTTGGAGGAGCGGGGGGAAACGGAGGACGGCGCGTCGCCCGTGCGCACGAGCTATCCCAACGCTTGGGTGAATATCACTTACGGCTGTAATAATTTTTGCACCTATTGCATCGTGCCGTACGTGCGGGGCAGAGAGTGTTCCCGCAAAATGGCGGACGTCTTGCGGGAGGCGGAAGCGCTTATAAAAGAGGGATACCGCGAGATTACACTACTCGGACAAAACGTAAATTCTTATCGGGACGGAGAGGTCGATTTTCCCGTCTTGCTCGACGCGGTCGCATCTATCCCCGGTGATTTCCGATTGCGGTTTATGACTTCGCACCCCAAGGATTTTTCGGAACGGCTCGTTGCGGTCATGAAAAAGCACGATAACATTTGCAAGTGCTTGCACTTGCCCGCGCAGTCGGGTTCTAACCGCATTTTATCGCTTATGAACCGCCGTTATACGCGGGAGAAGTACTTGGAGGACGTGGCGCTTTTAAGACGGGAGATCCCCGACTGCGAGCTGACGACCGATCTCATCGTCGGGTTCCCTACGGAAACGGAAGAGGATTTTTGCGAAACGCTTTCCCTTGTGAAGGAGGCGGGTTTTTCCTCCGCGTTCACGTTTATTTATTCTCCGCGCACGGGCACGAAAGCGGCGGAAATGGAGGGGCGGATACCGGACGAGGTGTCTAAGAACCGTATCACCCGCCTTATCGATCTTGTCAATTCGCAAACGCGGGAAAAGAGCGCGCGCGTCGTCGGACATAAGGTGAAAATTTTATGCGAGGATTACGACGAGAAGAAAAAAATGTATATGGGCAGGGACGAACACGGCAGAATGGGGTATTTCGAGAGCGATAATAACCCCGTCGGGGAGTTTGTAACGCTGAATATTACGAAGGCGAACGGCATTTCACTCTACGGTGAACGTGCGAAGGGGGACGAATGACGATAAAGGAATTGAATGTAAACGAACTGTCGCCAATGATGAAGCATTACGTTTCCGTGAAGCTTCAACATGAGGATTGCATTATTTTTTACCGTTTGGGCGATTTCTACGAAATGTTTTTCGACGACGCGATTCGCGTTTCGAAGTTGCTCGATTTGACGCTGACGGGCAGGGATTGCGGCTTAAAAGAACGCGCGCCCATGTGCGGTATTCCTTTCCATGCGGCGGACGGATACATTGCAAAGCTTGTTTCCTTGGGGGAACGGGTGGCTATCTGCGAACAGCTTTCCGATCCGCAGGCGGGAAAAATGGTAGATCGGGACGTTATCCGCATCGTCACCGCGGGCACCGTTACCGAAGAGAGCTTACTTGACGAAAAGAAAAACAACTATATTGCCTGCGCCTATCAGAGCGGAAATGCGTACGCGCTTGCATGGGCGGATATTACGACGGGCGAATTTTGCGTGCGCATGGAGGAGGACGCAGAGCGTGTTTTGAGCTCGCTCGCCAATTTGAGCGTTGCGGAAATCATCTGTAACGAGGAATTTTTACTTTCAACCAAAGAACAGGCGGAAAAGGAGCGGATACTGCCATCCTTTTCCTGTTATCTTCCTTGGGCGTTCGAACGGTCGCAGGCGGAGAAAAATCTCAAAGAACAGCTTGCGGTGGCATCTATGGAAGCGTTGGGAATGGAAAAGCGTCCGCAGGCGGTTATTGCCGCAGGCGCGCTCGTGGAATATTTGCGCGACACTCAAAAGCACGGACTTAAAAATATCAATACCTTGCGCTATGCGGACGCAAGCGAGAGCATGGAGCTTGACGTTACCGCAATCCGAAATCTCGAAATCCTCAAAAATTTAGGCGAGGGAAAAAAATACGGGTCTCTTTTATGGTTGCTCGACAGGACAAAGACGGGCATGGGGGCGCGAAAGCTTACCGCTTTGCTGTCCGCTCCGCTTGCGAAAAAGAGCAGAATAGAGGCGCGGCTCGACGCAGTGGAGGAATTGTTTCGTTCTACGGTTGCGCGTATGGGGCTTTGCGATATGCTTGTCGGCGTACAGGACATCGAACGGCTTACGGGACGCATATCGAACGGCAATTTACAGCCGCGCGACTGTTTAGCGCTTTCCGCATCGCTCGCCGTCGTGCCTTCGCTGAAATTTCAGCTCGCGGGCTTTTCTTCCGCGCTATTGAAGAATGTTGCGGACAATTTTATCGATACCAAGGAAGTTTGTTCCTTGATCGACCGCGCGATTTCACCGCAGGCGCTTACCCGCAAAGAGGGCGGATATATTCGCGAAGGGTACAACGAACAGCTCGACGAGTTGCGGAACGTAAAAAACAGCGGAAAATCGCTCGTGGCGGAGTTGGAAGCGCGAGAGCGCGAGAAGACGGGCATTCGCACTTTGAAAATCGGTTACAACCGCGTGTTCGGCTATTATATAGAGGTGAGCAAGTCGTTCTGCGATAAAGTGCCTTATTCCTATCAGCGCAGACAGACGCTTGCGGGCGGGGAACGCTTCACGACCGAGGAATTAAAGGAGTTGGAGCGCAAAATTTTAGGAAGCGACGACGCCGCGACGCGGCTTGAAGAGCATCTCTACGGAGAGCTTTTGGAGATCCTTTCGAAAAATATTCAAGTTTTCCAAAAAATTGCAAACGCGATTGCGATTCTCGACTGCCTTTTGTCTTTTGCGACGGTGGCAAAAGAGAACAAGTATTGCAGACCCGAGATCGCGGAAGAGGGTGCGCTTGAAATCGAAGAGGGGCGGCATCCCGTGGTGGAAGCGATTTCGCGGGAACGCTTTATTCCGAACGACTGTTGTTTGGATGGCGGTGAAAACCGTACCATGATCATTACGGGGCCGAATATGGCGGGTAAAAGCACGTATTTAAGGCAAATCGCGCTCACTGTGTATTTGGCTCAGGTAGGCTGTTTCGTGCCGGCAAAACGTGCGCGCATTCCCATTTGCGACCGCATTTTTACAAGGATCGGCGCAAGCGACAACCTTATTTTAGATCGGAGCACCTTTATGGTGGAGATGACGGAGGTCGCCAATATTCTGCGCAACGCGACGGAAAAAAGTTTGCTCGTTTTGGACGAAGTCGGGCGGGGCACGAGCACATTCGACGGGCTTTCGATCGCTTGGTCGGTCATAGAGTACCTTACCGAAAAAGTGCGCGCAAAAACGCTGTTCGCTACGCATTACCATGAGCTTACTGAGCTCGAAGGAAAGCTGGACGGGGCGAAGAATTACAAAATCAACGTGCGGGAAATCGGCGGAAATATCGTCTTTTTGCGTAAAATCGTGCGGGGCGGGGCTTCCCGCAGTTTCGGTGTGGAGGTCGCCGCTCTTGCGGGTGTGCCGGAAGAGGTCACTGCGCGCGCGAAGGTGATCTTGAAAAAGCTCGAACGGAACGACTTGTCTAAGCGCGGACTTCCCGAAGAAATCGTGGAAGAGGAAACGGAGGAGAAAGTCGATTTAAAGCGCGAATTGGAAGGGATTGACGTCAACGCGCTCACGCCCTTGCAGGCATTGGCGCTCCTCTCCGAATGGAAGGAAAAAATCAGATAGGATACAGTATATGAAAATCAATTTACTGCCTCAGGAAGTATATAATAAAATTGCGGCGGGCGAGGTAGTCGATCGCCCGTATTCCGTTGTAAAGGAGCTTGTGGAGAACGCGATCGACGCGGGCGCGACGGAAATCAACGTGGAAATCGAGGAAGGAGGCAAAAAGCTCGTGCGCGTAAGCGACAACGGTAGCGGAATCGCGCGCGAAGATTTGAAACACGCCTTTTCACCGCACGCGACGAGTAAGCTTCGCGTCGCCGAGGACTTGTTCCGCGTTCATACGCTCGGCTTCCGCGGCGAGGCGGTCGCTTCCATTGCGGCGGTTTCCCGCATGAAGATCCTTTCCAAGACTGCGGACGGACATGCGTACTCGCTCGCTTCGGAAGGGGGCACATTGGGAGAAATACAGCAGGATGCGGGCGCGAACGGGACGGTGGTCACGGTGGAAAATCTCTTTTTCAACACACCCGCCCGCTTGAAATTTTTAAAATCGGACGGACAGGAGGAGAGCGACGTGACGGCAATGATGGCGCGCTTTCTACTGTCTTGTCCGCAGATTTCTTTTTCCTATATTGCAAACGGAAAAGTAAAATACCGTTCGTTCGGCGACGGGTTAAAGAGCGCGCTTGCCGTGGCGTACGGAAGCGGCGTTTTGGAGAATTGCTATGAGCTCGACGCCGAAAAACACGGGATCCGTATCCGCGGCTTTATCGGCAATCAGAATTTTTCCAAACCAAATCGGAGCTATCAGAGTTTGTTTGTGAACGGTCGGTACGTTGTTAATCAAACGGTAAGCATGGCAGTTGCGAACGCGTACGGTTCTTATCTTATGAAACGGCAGTATCCTTTTTACGTGCTGTTTTTGGAAATTCCGCCTGAAATCGTGGACGTGAACGTACACCCCAACAAGGCGGACGTGCGGTTTGCGGATAACCAAATCATCTACGGTTGCGTCTATTCCGTAATTTCCGCCGTACTCGACGGCAATTCCCGCGCGCTTGAATATCTTGCACAGGCGCCCAAGTCGGTGAGGGCGGAAGAGTCGAAGCGGGTAGAGGCGGTTGCGGAAAAGACGGCGGTTGCGCCCGTTCAGAGCGAACAAACGAAAATGCCGCCGATGAACTATGTGCAGGCGAAAAAGGAACTTGCGTTCGACCTTACACCCGTAAACAAAGGGGCGGCGCCCCGCTTTTTCGAGCCGCAGGAAACCACAGCGTTTAAAGTGCGCGCACCGCAAGAGGACGTTTTTGCTGAAAACCAGAAATTCTTGCGGGAAACCGAGCAAAAAAAGGCGGTGCAGGAGAAAATCGACCCGCAAAATTTGCAGTATAAAGGCGATCTTTTCCGCACCTATCTCATATACGAGGCGGGTGACAATGCCTATTTTATCGACCAGCACGCGGCGCATGAGAGGCTGATTTTTAACCGTTTGCAGGCGCGCTTGGAACGGCGCGAGCCTATATCTCAGCCCATGCTTGTGCCTTATATTCTCAATATGAACGCGCAAGAGTACGCTTTCTTTGAAAAAAATTTGGGGGTGCTGCGCGAACTCGGCTTTGAAGCGGAGGAGTTCGGCGGAACAAGCGTTAAAATTTCCGCGGTGCCCGTCGATTTACAGTCCATCGACCTCGAACGTTTTTTCGGCGATCTGCTCGGATCTATGGAGAGCTTGCGCGCCATTCGCCTTGCCGATTTGCTCAGGGATAAGCTCGCAAGTGCGGCTTGTAAAGCTGCCGTGAAGGGTGGAGAGGCGCTTTCCGAACAAGAGGTGCGCGCTCTCATCGAGGAAGCCGAGGGAGACATGGGGCTGAGGTGCCCGCACGGCAGACCTGTCGCGGTAAAAATGAAAAAGAGCGAAATCGAGAAATTGTTTAAGAGGATCGTATGAAATTGCTCGTCGTCTGCGGGGCGACCGCAAGCGGTAAGACCGCTCTCGCCGTAGAATGTGCCAAACGGGTTAACGGAGAAATTATTTCATGCGACGCTCTGCTTGTCTATCGCGGATTGAACATCGGCACGGCGAAACCGAGCGAAGAGGAGCGCGGCGGAATCCCTCATTATATGATCGACGTAGCTGATCCGAAAGAAAGCTTTTCCGTGAGCGATTTCGAGCGGCTTGCGTTGCCGATCGTCGAAGAAATAGCTAAGCGCGGAAAAACGCCGATTCTATGCGGGGGAACGGGTTTTTACATGAACGCATTGCTTTATGCGCGTTCGTTCGGGAGCGCACCCGCCGATGCAGGGATACGCGCAAGGTATGAACGCATGGCAAAGGATTTCGGAAAGATGGCGCTTTTTCGACGGCTTGAAGAAGTCGATCCGGAAAGCGCGCAACTTCTGCATCCGAACGACACGAAGCGGATCATTCGCGCGCTCGAAATTTACGAGCAAACGGGTCGGAAAAAATCCGAACAAAACGACGCCGACATTCCGCGTTTCGATTTTACCGCCGTTTCCTTCGATTATCCGAGAGAGGAGCTGTATCGGCGCATCCGTGCGCGAGTGGACGAGATGATGAGTCGAGGTTTGGTAGAAGAGGTGAAAAGCTTGCTCGAAAGCGGAATCCCTGAAAATGCGCAGTGTATGCAGGGCATCGGCTATAAAGAAGTGGTAGAAGGTTTGAAAAACGGCGATTCTCATAGTACTATGCGTGACATAATTGAGCTGAATACCCGCCATTATGCCAAACGGCAGTTAACTTTCTTTAAAAGAATGAAAAATTTGACTTGGGTTGCGCCGTCGATAAATGCGGCGGAAGAGGTAATTAAGTTATATGAAAACGGAAGAATTGATTAAAAAGGCGGAGGTAAATTTGTCGGAAGATTTTCGGCGCATCGACGAAATTTCTCTGCACAATACGAATAAAGTTTTGGAAGCGTTCCGCGAAGAGCGGATCGCAGTGCGTCATTTTGCCGCGACGAACGGTTACGGGTACGGCGATGAGGGCAGGGAATCGCTCGGAAAAGTGTATGCCCGCGTGTTCGGTGCGGAGAGTGCGATCGTTTCCCCTGCGATTTTGAGCGGAACGCACGCAATCACCGTTGCGCTGTTCGGAGTTTTGCGTCCCGACGACCGCGTTTTGTGTATCACGGGAACGCCCTATGATACTCTGCGCGGAGTTGTGTACGGAGAAGGAAACGGTTCGCTTGCCGATTATAAGATTTCTTTCCATGAAATACCGCTCGATGACGGTGGCAGTGTTCAAGCCGAGCTTGTTAGGACTGCGCTTGCGGAAAACGACTATAAAATGATCTATATACAGCGTTCGCGCGGGTACGAGCTCCGCGACGCGTTTTCGATCGAACAAATCGAAGAAATGTGCTCGCTTGTTCGGAAGTGCGGTTTCGAGGGCTGTATTTTTGTGGATAACTGCTACGGCGAATTCGTAGAAGAGGCGGAGCCTTGCGCCGTCGGCGCCGATTTGATCGCGGGTTCTCTCATTAAGAACGCGGGAGGCGGGTTAGCGCCTACCGGGGGATATCTCGCGGGCAAAAATAAATATATTTCCGCTTGCGAAAACCGTCTGACGGCGCCGTCCGTCGGCTGTGAAGTCGGTTCGTATGCCTACGGGTATCGGCTCTTTTATCAGGGGCTTTTTACCGCGCCCCATATGGTCGCGCAAGCGCTGAAAGGGAGCTTGCTTATCGGGAAGTGCCTTGAATCGCTCGGGTATGAAAATTTTCCCGAAATCGGCAAAGCGCCCGCGGATATCACGCGCGCCATTCGGTTTGAAACGGAAGAGGAGCTAACCGATTTTATTTGCAGCGTGCAGGAGTGCTCGCCGATCGATTCCTTTGTTCGTCCCGAAGCGTGGGATATGCCCGGCTACGACTGTAAGGTCATTATGGCGGCAGGTACTTTTGTAAACGGCGCAACGGGCGAACTTTCCGCCGACGCGCCCATCCGCAAGCCCTATACCGCATACTTCCAAGGCGGGCTCAGCTACGAGCATTGCCGTATCGCCTGCGAACGCATATTGGGGAAACTCCTTGCCCGCCGTGGCGAAATTTGTTAGAAATTTTTGGAAAATCTCTTGACAATTCTCTTTTTTCATGTTATTATTTTGATATCAAAATGATATCATTAAAGGAGAGGTATTATGGAAAAGAACGAAAACGGCGTGCGGGCGATCGACGAGAAGAGTGCACGCGAGAAGAGCGGATGGGCGATGCTCGCCTTGGTAGTGGCAATATTTGTATTGGCAATCGCTTGTCTTGTGGTAGGAATTATTGCGAGCAGTGAAACGTCCGAGCTCCCCGAAGAGATTTCCGCGCTGATTTTTGCCGCGATTTTCGCTATGATTGTTGCCATGGTACTCATTGCGGGATTTAAGCTGTTACAGCCCAACGAGGCGTACGTGCTCACCCTGTTCGGGAAATACTACGGTACTTTAAAACGCGACGGGTTCTTTTGGGTAAATCCTTTTTGCGTGGCGGTAAATCCTGCACGCTTTTCGGCGGGTGCGGGTAGAAAGCTTTCTTTGAAGGCTATGACGCTCAACAACGATAAGCAAAAGGTAAACGACGAAGAGGGGAATCCTATCGAAATTTCCGTCGTTGTTATTTGGAGGATCGTAAATACTGCGCGCGCAGTGTTTAACGTAGAAAACTACATGGCGTATATTTCTACGCAGTGCGATGCGGCGATCCGTCAGGTGGCGCGTCAGTATCCTTACGACGTTTCCAACAACGGCGATGAAAAATCTTTGCGCGGTTCCGCACAGGAGATTGCCGACGTGCTTCGCGGCGAAATCCAAACGCGCGTGGAAATGGCGGGTATCGATATTTTAGAAGCACGTATTTCTCACCTTGCCTATTCGCCGGAAATTGCCGCCGCAATGTTGCAGCGCCAACAGGCTTCCGCCATTATCGCGGCGCGGCAGAAAATAGTAGAGGGCGCGGTATCCATGGTGCAAATGGCGCTTGCAAAGCTTTCCGACGAGAATATCGTGGAACTGGACGACGAGCGGAAAGCGCAAATGGTTTCCAACCTTTTGGTGGTGCTTTGCGGTAATAAGGATGCGCAGCCCGTTGTGAACAGCGGCAGTGTATATTGATGCGGACGCGGGAGGTGAGACGTGGAGAAGGGCGTTAAGCGGCAAGAAAGCACAATTAAAAAACAAGTTCCGCTACGGCTTTCTTCTACGTTATTTGCGGAGCTGAGCCGATGGGCGGAGGATGATTTTCGTTCGCTCAACGGTCAAATCGAATATCTGTTAACGGAATGCGTAAAGCAAAAACGTAAAAAAGGTCAATAAGGAGGAGAGTATGAACAAAAAAGAAGCTTCGGCGGAGGAAGCCGTACGCACGGAAGAGAGTGCTGAACTTCCTGCTGCGGAGCCCACGGCTACTGAAAACGAACCGAATGGAAAGGCGGACGCCGTACAAGAAGAAGTTGCGCCCGCGCAGACGGAAAAATCGGAGGCCGCACCGAAGCGGTACAGTGCAGACGATTTATTCGATTGCGCGATGCCGATCAATGGGGAGAATATTTTGGAATGCAGAGGACTTTGCAAGATGTATTCCAACTTTACCGCTCTTTATCAGGTTGATTTCAGCATTCCAAAGGGCGGGATCGTGGGGCTTTTAGGGCCTAACGGAAGCGGGAAAACGACGCTCATTAAGCTTGCAATGGGAATGTTGCATCCGACTTCGGGCGAAATTTTGGTGGACGGCAAGACCCCTAATTATAAGACGAGAGCGGTCACGGCGTATTTGCCCGACGCAAACTATCTCTGCGACTGGATGAGAGTGGAACAGCAGATTGCATATTATGCCGATTTCTTCCCCGACTTCCGCAAGGATAAAGCGCAGGAAATGCTCGCCCGATTGGGAATCGGATTGAAGCAGAAAATTAAGGCGCTTTCCAAGGGGAATAAGGAAAAGCTCGGTTTGATTTTGACGATGTCGCGCACTGCAAAGCTGTATATCCTCGACGAGCCGATCGCGGGCGTTGATCCTGCCGCCCGTGACTACATACTAAGTACGATCATGGCGAACAAGCCCGAGGACGCGACGATTTTCCTCTGTACGCACTTGATTGCCGACATTGAACCCGTATTGACGCACGCGATTTTTTTGCGGAACGGTCAGGTTGCGCTCAATTCGCCCGTCGCGGAGGTTCGCGAAAAGACGGGAAAATCGCTCGACGAGCTGTTTAGGGAGGTGTTCAAATGGTAGGTAAGCTTATCAAGCACGATTTAATTGCGCTTTTCCGTTTGCTGTTGTTTATCAGTTGTTTCGCACTTGGTTTTGCTATTTTAGCTCGCATTTTTATGACAACGGGCAGTTCGTTTTGGTTGTTCATGTTCATAATGTCGCTTTGGGCGTCGATTGCGCTCATGTTCGTAGCTTCCGTCGGAAGCATCGTGCGGTTCTATAAATCGCTCTTTACGGGGCAAGGGTATATGACTTTTTCCTTGCCTGTATCCGTAACCAAACTGCTCATTGCAAAATTGCTTTCCGCGATCATTGCAACGCTTGTCGGGGTTGCAGTGTTCATCGTTTGTATGCTTATTTTGATGTCGGGTTTGCCCGCAGAACAATTGCAAAGCTTTTTGGATGGCGTGAAGACGTTGTTCCAAAATGTCGGCGTAATGCTTTCTTACGATCCGTTGATTTCGATTGAAACCATATTACTTATCATTATCAGCATTCCTATGGGATTGTTGCAGTATTATTTGTGCCTTTCGATCGGACAGTTGTTCAGCAAGCATAGGGTCGGCTGGTCGTATGCAATCATTATTTTATCGAATATCGTTTTAAATATCTTGTTTGCGTATTGTCTTATGCCGATCGTCGACACTTTTGCGGAAATCAATCCGCACCTCGCCTTATGGACTGTCATCATTGTGTTTGCAGGGTTGGACGTGGGGTATTTCTTCCTCATTCGCTATCTACTTTCGCACAAGTTGAATTTGCTCGTATAACAAATTTTACACAAAAAAGCGCCGTGGAATCCCACGGCGCTTTTTTGTGCTGTTTATCGGATATTTTCCTGCTTGACGAGCTCATAGCCTTTTTTAGGCTTTTTGCGGAAAAAATCGATTTTCCCGCCGAATTTCATTAAAAGAACTCCGCCTACAATCGCAATGACGGTAACGCAAATGACGATGATTGCCCAAGCATCGAGCGATTCGCCTTTTATGTGCGTCCAAAGCTCGTTGATGCGGGCGTCGTCTTCGCCGTAGTAGTCCATAACGGCGCAACGCTTCATGGTCTCCTGCGGGGGATATTGCGCGTACAGTTGTCTGTTGAGTTGCTCAGAGGGGGCATTTATGACTGCGCCTTCGCCGAAAAAGTAGCTCAAATCGTATTCGACTGCCGTTTCGTCGGAGTCCTCTGCGGAATAGGTTTCTACTACATAATCAAATACTTCGTCGCCCGCGATGACGGAGGAATAGCCGATGAAATCCATATTCCGCACTGCGTTTTCGGGAATGGACATGAAGTTGATAAACGCTTCCGCCGCTTGCGTGTTTGCGCCTTTCGGCATGACCCAACCGTCGAAATAGAGGTTTGCGCTCTCCTTGGGAATATAGAAATTGAGCTTCATGTCGTTTTCTTCTTCCGCAAGGTCCATTGCGTACACCGCGTCGCCTGCCCAAGCGAAATTCAAGCAAATCGTGCCTTTCACCATGTCGGACTTTCCCGTGTCGGTTTCGAAGCCGAAGATGTTTCTTTTCATGTCGAGAAGGATCTCGTACACGGCGGAAACGGTTTTCTCGTCGGTGCGGTTCATGATTTCCGTGACTTTTTCATTGTAGTCGGGCGCATTTCGGTCGAGGTTCATGAGTTCGTCTCGGAAGAGGATCGCAAGCCCTACAAAATAGGTGTCGCGCACGTTATCTTTGGTCGTTGCCTGTTTTTTGTACTTGTTTTGAAGAAGAATGCTCCAACCGTATTCGTCGAGATCGTCCGCAATGCCGTCGATTTGGGGATTGTAGATGAGCCCCGTCGTGCCCCACATATAACCTGCCGCGTACTCGCTCCAACTGTGCGTTTCTTCTCCGACCGTCATAGAGCCGTTCTCGAAGACGTCCGCGATAAAAGGGGAAACGTTATTAACGTAATAATTGAGCTCGTTGTTTTCGTCGAAAAACTCTTCGGAAAGGGGTTGAAGCATGCCTTCCGCCGCGAGCTTCATGATCATGTATTCGGAAGGGCACACGAGATCGTATTTGTTTCCGAGTTTTAATTGGTTATACAAATCCTCGTTGGTTCCGAACGTGGAGTATTCCACTCGAATGGGTGTTTCGTACGTCGCTTCATACCAAGCTTCGAAGTCCTCGATCATAGAAGGGGCGTCCGGGTTCTCTACGGGGTCGTAGGAGTAGGAGTCTTCTCCGCCTTCGTCAATGTATTCCTCCCAGCTATAAACGCGAAGAAGGATTTCCTCCTTGGAGCTGCACCCGCTAAGCGGAGCGAGAGAGGAAAGCAGTAAAAGGGAGGCGGTAACGCAAGCTATTTTCTTTCCTTTCATTTTGTTCTTTCCTTCTTTTTTCCGCCTGTAAGATTTGCGGCAAGCGTCACGCCGAGGATCACGATGAAAAGAATTGTTGTGAGCGCCCAAAAGGAGGACAGTACTTCCGCGGTATGTGCGTTTCCTTTCATCGTTGCATTGTATACGTACGTGGAGATGGTGTTAAAAGTCGACGGTTTCGTGTAGCTCGTTACGATATAATCGTCCAAAGAAAGAGTGATCGCAAGCATAAAACCCGAAATTACGCCCGGAATGATTTGCGGAAGAACGACGCCAAAGAGAGCTTTAAAGGGACTTGCTCCCAAGTCGAGAGCCGCTTCATACAGCGAATTGTCCATTTGTTTGAGTTTGGGCATGACGGACAGGACCACGAAAGGCGTGCAAATGATCATATGTCCAATCAACAATGTGAAATAGGATTTTCCGAGCCCGATAACGACAAACGTGATCGCCAAAGCGAGCGCCGTCACGATTTCCGCGTTGATGATGGGAATTTGCGAAGCTCCGCTGAGCGCTGCTTTCGTACGGCGTTTGCAGTAATAGATTCCGAGCGCGCCCATTGTACCGAGAACGGTAGATAGAAGGGCGGCGAGGAATGCGAGCAGCAAGGTGTTGCTGATCATTTGAAGAATCACGGAATCGCCGAAGAGTTTTATATAGTGCGTAAAGGAAAACTCCCCCCACATGCCGATCGTGTCGGTGTCGACGAAGCTATAAACGGCGAGCAAAAGAATGGGAGCATAGAGCAAAAGCAGAATAAGCCCGATGAAAAATGCTTTCAAGCATTTGATCGCAAGCGCTTTCTTGTTCATAGATTTGCCCCCCTTGCATTCTCTTCCGATTTAAATCCGCCCGTAAGTAGGGTGGAAACAAATACCACAACCAGCAAAATGACGGCAATCATGGAGCCCATGTGCCAATCGGTGCCGAAGTACGTTTCAATGAATTTACCGACGATCGTCACCTTTGAGTTGCCGAGCATATCCGAAACGACGTAGTTGGTCATGGAAGGCAGGAATACCATTGTGATCCCGCTCATGACGCCGGGCATAGAGAGGGGGAGGGTTACGCGGAAAAAGGTGGTGAAAGAATTTCCGCCGAGGTCTGCGCTCGCTTCGTAATAGCTTTGGTCAATTTTTTGGATCGTCGTATAGAGCGGTAAAATCATGAAGGGCAGGAAGTCATACACCATGCCGAAAATGGTATTGAAGTAGTTGGCTTCGCCCAAAAGTCCGATCCAACTCATCAGTTCGCGGATCGCGTTAACGCGCAACACGAAGTTGATCCACATAGGCGTGATGAATAAAAGAAGAATGACCGATTTTTTCTTGGTATTGCTTCGCGCCAAAATATAGGCGACGGGGTAGGCGATCAGGAGCGTGATGATTGTCGTGACCAGTGCGATAACGAGGGAATATACGATCGTGCTCAGCTTGGTAGGGTCGGAGAAAAACCGTACGAAGTTTCCGAACGAGAAGTGCATCTCGGCATCCGTAAAAGCGTAAACCAAAATGACGAGCATGGGCACGATCACGAAAAACAGCAAAAACACCGCGTAGGGAATGCAGAGCATTTTTCTGGAAAAACGGAGCTTCATCTCTTCTTTTCCTCCGTGTTTTTCAGGGTAAGCTTAATTTTGTCTTTGGGAATAATGACGGAAACGAAATCGTTTTCATTCCACAAATCGTTGGTCATGAATACGAAATCCTCTTCGCTCTCCTGCGTTCTTACGATCAGGCGGTAGTGGTCGCCCTTGTAAATAATAGAAATAATGTTGCCCGTCGTGCCGCCCGCTTCCGCGTCGTCGCTGATAGAAACGTCGCCGAGCCCGACTTCGACTTTTACCTCGGTGCCCGTCAAATCGAGCTTTTCGCCCGTTGCAGTCACGAGATAGTCCTCCTCGTCGATATGGCTTCCGGGGTAAAGCGTCGTAACGTCGCATTCGAATTCGCCGTCGGCAAACTCGACCGTGTTGCGCTTAGTGATCACGCCGTCGAACACGTTGGTCGTATATTTGGGCTTCATGAGATGGATTTCTTCGGGATCGATCTTCATGCCGATTGTTTCGCCTTCTTTGCGGGAGTCCGTGCTGTTGATGACGACTTCGAATTTACCGACCTGCACGGTGATTTCGTAGTGAATGCCTTTGAACACCACGGAGATGACTTTTCCCTGTAAAGTTCCCTCGCCCGCAGGGCACATATCGATGTCTTCGGGGCGAACGACGACGTCAACGGGCTCGTTAACGTCGAAATCGTCTACGCAGTTGAAGGTTTTTCCGCAGAATTTTACCCGACGTTTTCCGACGACGGTGCCGTTGAAGATATTGCTTTCGCCGATAAAGTCGGCAACGAAGGTGTTGGCGGGCTCGTTGTAAATGTCGGTAGGGGTGCCGATTTGTTGTACTACGCCGTCCGCCATAACGACGATCGTGTCCGACATGGTGAGTGCTTCCTCCTGATCGTGCGTGACGTAAATAAAGGTAATGCCGAGGCGTTTGTGCATTTCTTTGAGCTCGATTTGCATCTCTTTGCGCATTTTTAAATCGAGCGCGCCGAGCGGTTCGTCCAAAAGAAGGATTTCGGGCTCGTTGACGATTGCGCGGGCAATCGCCACGCGCTGTTGCTGTCCGCCCGAAAGTGTGGACACGGATCGCTTTTCAAAACCCTCCAAATCTACGAGCGCGAGCGCACGCCCGACTTTTTCGTGGATCTCTTTTTTGCTAAGCCGTTCTTTTTTGGTATATTCCTTGCCTTCGGCGTTGCGGTAGGTGTTTAAGACCCGCTTGCATTTCAGTCCGAAAGCGATATTTTCGAAGATGTTGAGATGAGGGAAGAGGGCATAGCGCTGAAATACCGTGTTTACGGGGCGCTTATTGGGAGGGAGATGGGAAATATCCTTTCCGTTGAGTAAAATCTGCCCTTGCGTGGGCATATCGAAGCCTGCAATCATGCGTAGAGTCGTCGTTTTTCCGCAGCCGGAGGGCCCAAGCAGGGTAACGAATTCTCCCTTGTTTACCGTAAGGCTCACGTTGTCGATGACGACGACGCCGTCCTCATAGCTCTTGGTTACGTCTTTTAATTCAATGATGGGTTCCATATCTTTCTCCTTTGCGTAAAGCCGTTATTTAAAAGTTGGGCGGGGTGGAAATCCAAATGAATTTCGCTTTGCTTTTTCCCTTGTTTATAATAAAGTGTTCCTTATTTGCCGTAAAATAGAAGCTTTCTCCCTTTTTTGCGACGTGTTGTTTTCCTGCGCGCACAATCGCGATTCGCCCTTCGAGAACAAAACCGAATTCCTCGCCCTCATGAGGGAAGTCCGTCTGCGTGCTTGCTCCCGCTTCCAGCTCTACGAGCACAGGTTCCATCATATTTTTCTGCGCGTTGGGAATCACCCAGTTCCACAGCATTCCGTCCGATTGCTTTTCTATGTACTCGCTTTCGGAGAATACGATTTTTTCTTCGGGCTCTTCGTGAAAGAAATCGCTTAAACTGCTCCCGAGCGCATTGAGCAAATCGCACAACGTTGCAATGGAGGGGCTCGTAAGATCGTTTTCAAGCTGGGAAATGTATCCCTTGGTCAGCTCGCAACGGTCGGCAAGCTCCTCTTGCGTTAAATTCTTTTGTTGTCTTAGTAACCTCAGTTTAGAGCCGAGTTCCATAAAATCACCTCGTAAGTTTAGCAATTTTAAACTTTTTGCCTTTTTTTATCAAACCACAAAAAAACTAAACTAAAAGTTTAATAAAAATAAACCAAACACCGTGGAAGAGTATAATATATATCGTGTGAAAAGTCAAATGTTTTAACGGCAATTTTTGTGAAATTTTTTACGTTCTTTTTAACGGGAAAAATAAATATATTATTAGGAAGGGAAAAGGGAAAAAAGTGCAAAAAAAATCCCGCACAAAGTGCGGGTAAAATAAGTAAATTAAAGTTAAGCGGGGAAAGCAGCCGACAGCTTTTTCGCAAGCTTCGCTTTCTTGTTCGCCGCGTTGTTTTTATGCAAAATTCCCTTCGTGACCGCGGAATCGATTGCGGAAACCGTTTCGGGATAGAGCGCCGTTGCGGCGTCTTTGTCGCCTGCGTTGATAGCGGCGAGGAATTTCTTGATTTGCGTTTTTAAAGCAGACTTTACAGCTTTATTCTGCTGCGACTTCTTTTCTGTAACCAATACGCGTTTTTTAGCGGACTTGATGTTGGGCACGATATTTACTCCTTAGATTGCTATTGAATTAACTTTCGTTATTTTAACATAAAATGCATAGATTGTAAACTGTTTTTGGCGGATAGAACAAAATTTTTCCGAAAATATTTTAATTTTGGGGGATAATCGGTGGAAGTTCGGGCAAGAGTCGGGGTTTTCGACAGCGGATTCGGCGGGCTTACGGTGTTGGGCGACGCCGTTCGCGTATGTGAAAATACCGATTTTTTTTATTACGGCGACAATGGCAACGCGCCCTACGGGAGCAAGGAAGAGGAGGAAATATTCAGTTTTACGCATGCCGCGGTGCGTCGCTTCGCTATGCTTGGAACAGACGCCGTTTTGCTTGCCTGCAACACGGCTACCGCAATCTGCGCGGAGAGGTTTCGACGGGAGTTCGAATTTCCCATAATCGGCATGGAGCCCGCCGTAAAGCTTGCGGGAATGCATTGCAAAAACGCGCTTGTTCTTTCTACACCGAAAACGGCGGAGAGCGCGCGCCTGAGAAAATTATTGTCTGTCTATCCCAATTGCCGTTTCACCGTATGCGGTCTTCCTTTTGCGGCAGGAGAAATCGAACGGCGATTTACGGCGTACGCCTTAGGCGAGCCGGGGAAGAAAGCGGGTGGAGATCCGCTCACCGTAAAAACGCTTTTACGGGGGAGTAACCTCCCGAGTGAGCGCTACGACGGGGTCGTGCTCGGCTGTACGCACTATATCTATTATCGTAAGGAGTTTTCCGAATTTTTCGGCGCGCGGGTATTCGACGGAAACGTCGGTACTGCCAATCGGCTTGCGTCCGCTCTTAATACACGTGATTTTGACCCGAACGGCCTGTTGCGAATGGGAAATATTGGGATAGATGACCACGAACGACCCTTTAAAAATCCGAACATTCGTTTCTTAAAAATGAGAAGCAATCGTGTGTTTTTCTTGGGAAATTGGGCGAAAATAAATGAATTTGTCTTCATTTCGAACGTTTGTTTTAGGAGAAAGTAAAAATAAATAAAAAAATCCGAAAAAATTTTTTAAAAAATATGGTTACAGGGTTGACAGTGGTCAAAAATTGATATATAATAGGGTCATCAGTGGTCATTTGGGCACAAGAATGGGCAGATGGCTCTGAAATCCACCAAAGGAGAGCGCGATTATGGGATTGCTTGTCGGAAGAGTTTATCACCAAGTAGACGCAAAAAACAGAATCCGTATTCCCGCGAAGTTCAAAGCGCTCTTTCCCAAGGGTGAACAGCTTTATTTCGTGCGTTACAAGCAAGGGCGGGTTTCCATTATGCCCGAGTCGCAGCTCACGCATATTTTGGATCTCATCGCCAACGCCGAGCCGAGTGCGAGCGGGATCGAGGACGACGCGATTTCCTCCATGGTCGGATTTATCGACGAAGTGATCTTCGACGGGCAGGGCAGAACGCAACTTCCCGCTTGGGTTCACAGCGAGGCCGATATTAAAAAAGACGTCGTTACTTTGGGTCTTGGCAAATCGCTTGAA
The DNA here is from genome assembly GCA_947088135.1 of uncultured Clostridia bacterium. Taxonomy (GTDB): domain Bacteria; phylum Bacillota; class Clostridia; order Christensenellales; family Borkfalkiaceae; genus Gallimonas. Next base: position 25,378 of record CAMUFJ010000005.1, on the reverse strand, counting down.
ATGTGGGATCAAGAAACTTACGACAACAAGATCGCTAAAAAGTCGATCGGTGAAATCAACAGCATTCTATATAAGAAGAAAGAGGGCGTAGAGCCCGAAGCTTCCAAATAAGGGGCGGTAATGAGCGAAACCTATCATCTTCCCATTATGAAGGAAGAAGTGATAAAGGGCTTACGTCTTCGCGACGGCGGAATTTACTTCGACGGCACGGTGGGAGGCGCGGGACATTCCTATGAAATTCTTGCCCGCAACCCAAGCGTAAGGCTGATTGCAACCGATAAGGACGGCGACGCGATACAAGAGGCTACGAAGAGGCTCAAAGGCTTTGAGGGCAGATACGAGCTGTTCCGCACCGACTTTAAACACTTTGACGAGGTGTTCGCGGAGGCGGGGATCGGAGAAATAGACGGCTATCTTCTCGATCTCGGCATTTCTTCTCATCAAATAGATGACGAGGAACGCGGATTCTCCTATAAAAACGGAAACGCCGCGCTCGACATGAGAATGGATAGACGCTCCGGATTCACGGCGCGGGAAGTTGTAAACGGGTATTCCGAAGAGGAGTTGAGAAAAATCCTCAGAGAGTACGGCGAAGAAACGTTTGCGGCGTCGATCGCTAGGAACATTGTTAGAAGACGTTCTGCTCGGGTGATTGAAACCTGCAAAGAGCTGGAAGAAATCGTAGAACAGAGCGTTCCCGCAAAATACCGCTTTAACGCTTGTGCGAGAAAGACTTTTCAGGCGATTCGCATTGAGGTGAACGGCGAACTGGACGGCTTGCGCGAATGCGTCGAAGGACTTACGAGGCGGCTGAAAAAGGGCGGACGGGGCTGTATCCTTACTTTCCATTCGTTGGAAGACAGAATCGTAAAAGAGGTATTTCGCGATATGAGCACGGCGTGTACTTGTCCTAAGGAGTTCCCCGTGTGCGTATGCGGAAAGGTACAGGAGATCGTCCTGCCGACTCGCAAGCCGATTACGGCGGGCGAAGAAGAAATCGAACATAATTCGCGCAGTAAAAGCGCAAAACTGAGGATTGCGGAAAAAATATAGCATGATTGGGCAAACCGCAGAATAAGATAGGAAGGAGAAAAGAACATGGCGGTGCTTTCTTTACAAGAGCAGACAACCCGTGAAGAGAGGAAAGATCTGTTACAGCGCGAGCTGGCGGAATTGAAGCACGTCCGCGAATCGGACGCTTATAAGCGTATTTTGTATGCGGATTCCACGGCGGAAGCGGTGGAGGCTAAGGCCGCGCTCGCCGAAGATACGGTCGTCCAAGAGCCCGAAACCGATTTCACGCATACCGCAAAGCAACGCATTGCCGATTACCGCGCATATAGCGCGCCTGCCGAGAGCCGTAAGCTTTTCGAGGGCATTGTATATAAAGACGGGAAATTGCAGTCGGAAGAGGGAGACGTTCTTACCGCGCCCGCTCAGCCCCGTGCTGAAACGGTGGAAATTCCTGCGCCCGTATGCCGGCCCGACAACGAGGAGGACGCTACGCCCACCCGCCGCACCATGGAAACGCTCCGTCGTGCGGAGATCGAAACTGCTGCGACGGTAAAACCTCATCTTTTCTCCGTGCTTTCCACTAAGGCGAAAATCGCTCTTGTTTCCGTAGTTTGTGCGATTGTGCTTGCGATTGTATTCATCTGCGTAAACACGGCGATTTTGAACTCCATTCATGCGAATAACGATTCGCTCCGTTCAAGACTACAAGAACAACAGGAAACGTATCAGCGCCTTTCCGAGCAGATACACGATATGGAAAACGGCGAGGGTACGTATGCCGAGCGCATCGAAGAATATGCGACGGCAAACGGAATGGTAAAAGACTGAGTTGATTTCAAGCCGAGGTCTTTGGAGGGGTCCACATAAAAAAGCGTAAAAAAGAATATTCGTTAAGTACATTGCAAAAGAGGTTATTTGCCGTAATTACGGCGATAGCCTTTATTTTTTTAATCTTTTTGGGGCGGTTCTTCTATATTCAGGTGATTTGGGAGGATACCTTGCATTACCGTGCGATAGATCAGTGGACGCGGGAGATCCCCGTCATCGCAAGCAGGGGGAAAATCTACGATAAAAACGGCGAACTTCTTGCGGGAAACCGTACGGCTTATAGCGTGTTCGCGCGCGCATCAGCCGTAAAGGACGCGGAGGGAAGCGCAACGCTGCTTTCTTCCCGACTGGACGCCTCCTATGACGAGATATACAAAAAGCTGACGGACAAAAGCCGTTCGGAAATTACAATCGTGCGCGCCGCGGAAAAGTCGGTCGTAGAAAAAATAGAGGGCGCCGCGCTCGACGGCGTCTACTATGCACGCGACAACGTGCGCATTTATCCCTACGGGTCGCTTGCCTGTCAGGTGCTCGGGTTTACTTCGTACGACCGTTCGGGAACGACGGGCGTCGAGCAATATTATAACAAATTTCTATCGGGCGCGGACGGGGAAATTTTATTCGAAACCGACCTTATAGGCGTTGATTTGGAGGGAGCAACCGCCGCATATTTGCCTGCGGAGGACGGGCTCAACGTTAGGCTTACCCTTGATTTCCGTATACAGGCGCTTGCCGAAGAGGTCATGGAAAAGGTTCTGCTTTCTTCCGAGGCGAAGGCGGCGCGTTGCGTCGTGCTCGACCCGTCCGATTTTTCCGTGCTTGCAATGGTCAATTTGCCTTCGTATGATTTGAACGACATTCCGCGCGACGATATTTCCGCGCTCAATAAGCTTTCGAGGAACTGCCTTGTGAGCGACGTTTACGAACCGGGCTCTACCTTTAAAATCGTTACGTCCGCCGCCAATATCGAGGAGTATTTGCAAGGGAATCCCGCGGCTTTTTCCGAACGGCACGTGTTCCCGAGCGGGAGAACGAGAACGGTGGAGGGCTCGCAAATTAAATGTTGGAGCGACCATTCGAACGGGAAGCACTCCAACCAAACGCTTGCCGAAGCGCTCAACAACAGTTGCAACCCCTGTTTTGTGGATATTGCGCTCGCGCTCGGCAAGGAAAAGTTCTACGATTATCTTTCGGCGTTTCGCTTCGGACGGGCGACGGGACTGGATTTTTCAGGCGAATCGATCGGAATGCTTTTGCCCGAAAGCACGGTGCAGTCGGCGGATTTGGCGCGTATCGGCTTCGGACAGGCGATCGCTGTTACGCCCTTACAGCTTGCCTGCGCCGCCGCCTCGGCGGTAAACGGCGGGTATTATTATTCACCGCGTTTGGTTTCCGAAATCTTTTCGGACGACGGATCGATTTCCGAAAAGACTAAGCCTGCCCTGCTCGGCAGAACGGTGAGCGAAGAAGCTTCCCGAATTTTGAGCGGGATGTTAGAAGGCGTGGTGCGGGACGGAAGCGGGAAGAAAGCATATATAGACGGTTATCGGGTCGCGGGGAAAACGGGCACGGCGCAGAAGTACGAAAACGGCGTGATCGCGCAAGGGAAATACATTTCCTCTTTCGTAGGATATTTTCCCGCCGATAACCCGAGTTATCTCGCGCTTGTAATTGTGGACGAGCCGACGGGTTCCTACTACGGGAGCACGGTCGCCGCGCCCTGCGCAAAAGAAATATTTGAAGGAATCATACGCATCAACGGGTTGAAGCCGACGCAAGGAGGAAACATATGAAATTATCGGAGCTTGTCCGCGAACTGGAAGACGTGAATCTCTCAGGCGACGCGACCGTCACGGGATTGTGTTCGGACAGCCGTGTCGCGGGCGAAGGGGATTTGTTTTTTTGTTTCGGCGGAACGCACGTCGATTCCCATATTTATGCGCGCGAAGCGGAGGAACGGGGCTGCGCCGCAGTCGTTTGCGAGCGTGATACGGGGGTGAGCATTCCTCAGCTCGTCGTAAAGGACGGGCGGGAAGCTATGGCGCGCCTCTGCGCGGCGTTTTACGGACACCCCGAAAAAAAGCTGAAAATCGTAGGCGTTACGGGGACGAACGGCAAAACCACCGTTACGCATATGTTTTACAATATCTTGCTTGAAGCCGGTAAAAAAGTGGGAATGCTCGGAACGCTCGGGGCGAAGTATGCTTCCGTTACGGTCGCGCCGTCGCTCACGACGCCCGATCCCGCGTCACTATTCTCCTTGCTCGGCGACATGGTGGAAAAGGGGATCGAGATTGTAGTGATGGAGGTGTCGGCGCACGCGCTTGCCCTCAAAAAAGATTGTCCGATTTGTTACGATACGGCAATTTTTACCAATCTTTCGCAGGACCATTTGGATTTCTTCGGAGATATGCGTACATACGGAGAAGCGAAAAAATCGCTTTTTTCCGACGGACGGTGCAAGGTTGCGATTTTGAACGCGGACGACCGGTTTTCACAAGAGCTTTCTTGCGGGGAATATAAGACGTACGGATTGGACAGCCCTGCCGATTCCTTTGCCATTGTGGAGCGGGAAGAGCTTGCTGGCACGCGCGCGTTGCTCAATTTGAGCGACGAGCTGTGCGAGGTGTTCGTGCCTCTGACGGGGCGGCATAACGTGTATAACGCGCTTGCGGCGGCTACTGCTGCGGGGCGATACGGCGTCGGAGCTGTGGATATTGCCGACGGATTGCGCAAAACGCGCGTAGACGGACGGCTCGAATGGGTGGGGCGAACGCGGGGTGCGGATATCGTAGTGGATTTTGCGCATACGCCGGACGGTCTTGAAAAATCTCTGACCGCGTTGCGCCCGTATTGCGACGGGAAGCTCGTCGTGCTGTTCGGTTGCGGAGGAAACCGCGACAGGGGCAAACGCCCGTTAATGGGCGAAACGGCGGCGCGTTTTGCCGATTATGCCGTGCTCACCTCAGATAATCCGCGTTACGAAGAACCGCTTGCCATTATCAAGGAGATCGAGAAGGGGTATAGCGCAGTATCGGGGGAATATACAATCGTGGAAGAGCGGGAACGCGCCACAGAGTATGCCGTAGGACTTCTCGGCGAGGGGGATATTTTGCTGGTTGCGGGAAAAGGCGGGGAATGCGAGCAGGAAATCATGGGAATAAAATACAGTTACAGTGATAAAACTGTAATCGGGAATATCCTTGGGAAACTGAAATGACGAGAACCATGCTATTATCGGCGTTGATCGCCTTCGTGCTCTCCCTCGTACTTTGCGCGGCAGAGATCCCGCTTCTCAAGCGGTTGGGGGCGGGACAAAATATTCTTTCCTACGTTAAGGAACACAAAAGTAAAGGGGGTACGCCCACAATGGGCGGACTTGCCTTTATTTTTTCCGCTTGCATCGTAGCGCTTATTATGGGCGGAGTGAGGGACAAGCCATTTCTTGTGACTGTTGCCGTGGGGGTCGGCTATCTCGCCGTGGGCTTTCTCGACGATTTGTTGAAAAAACGGCGTGGGGAAAACCTCGGTTTGCGCCCTTATCAAAAAATTATTTTCCAGCTCGCCGTTGCGGTAATGGCTTCTCTTTATTGCTGTTTCGAGGGGATCACCGTGTTGCGCATTCCTTACACCCGCCTCACGGTAGACGTCGGTTGGGGAATGTTGCCGCTCGGCATTTTCGTTTTGCTCGCCACGGTAAACAGCGTGAATCTTACGGACGGGCTTGACGGGCTTGCGGGCTCCGTTTCCGCCGTTTTCTTTGCGTTTGTCGCGACGCTTCTTATTTTACAGGAAGGGGACGGGGATTCGGCGATCCTCTGCATTTGTCTTACGGGTGCGCTTGCCGCCTATCTCGTGTTTAACACCAACCGCGCAAGCGTGTTTATGGGGGATACGGGTTCTCTGTCTTTGGGCGGCTTTGCCGCTTGCGTCTGCCTGTTTACGGGCAATGCGCTCGTCATCCCGATTGCGGGAATAATGTTTGTCCTTTCAAGCATATCCGTCATCATTCAAGTAATATACTATAAAAAAACAGGCAAGCGGGTTTTCCTAATGGCTCCCATTCACCACCATTTTCAGGAGAAGGGATACTCGGAGGGGAAAATTTCTTACGCGTATGCGCTCGTTACCGCCGTATTGGGGGCTACGCTGTTGTTACCGTTTGTTTGAGCCCGCGCTATTTCGCGGGAAAGGGAGTGATTCATGTTATTTACAGAGCAAACTTTTCTCGTGGCGGGGCTTTCCCGTTCGGGTGTGGCGGCAACGGAATACCTTTTGAAAAAGGGCGCGTCGGTGTACGTGTACGACGACGTGGAAGATGAAAACGTAAGGAATGCGGCGCACAAGCTCTCGGAACTCGGGGCGCGCGTTGTGGAGCGCGGGGAGCTTTCCGATAAGGCCGAGCATTGCGACGTGCTCGTGCTTAGCCCCGGTATCCCCGTCGATCACCCGCTGCCCGTTTCCTTTAAGCGGGACGGGAAGCGCATCATCGGGGAAGCGGAGCTCGGCGTGCTCGCCTTGAGATGTCCCGTCGTTGCCGTCACGGGTACGAACGGCAAAACAACCACCGTTACCATGATCGAAAGCATCTTGCGCGCGTCCGGTAAAAACGCAGTCGCTTGCGGGAACGTCGGCAAACCCATCACTTCATGCTTGCAGGAATTGGGAGAGGACGGGATCGCCGTGGCGGAAATCTCTTCCTTTCAGCTTGAAACGCTCTATTCGCTGTGCCCGCACGTGGGCGTCGTGCTCAACGTGACGGAGGATCATTTGAACCGCCATTACAGCATGGAGAATTACATATATCTAAAATCACGTCTATTCAAAAACAGTGCGGAAAGCGAATACGCCGTGCTCAATTACGACGATCCCGTCGTACGCGGTTTTGCGGAAAAGACGCGTGCGCAGGTGGTTTGGTTTTCTTTGAAAGAGCGGGTCGAGGGGGGATACATCGCCGACGGATATTTTTGCTATTACGGTGAACGCGTCTTCCCTGTAAACGAGCTTCCGTTGGAGGGGGAACATAACCGCGCAAACGCGCTTGCCGCCATGTGTGCGGCGAAGATTATGGGCGCGGGATCCGCCGCCGTTACCGCGGCGTTGAAGAGCTTCCGCGGAGTGAAGCACCGCTTACAGCGGGTGGGCGAATTGGACGGTATAGCGTTTATCGACGACTCCAAGGCGACCAACGTCGATTCTGCCGTAAAAGCAGTTGAGAGCATTAAGGGGGAAAGCGTCATTTTGCTCGGCGGTAAGGATAAGGGGTATGCCTACGAGCCGCTCTTCGAGGCGCTGAAAAAATCGGGCGTCGTACACGCGGTCATTTACGGGGAAAATGCGTTCCGCGTTCTCAATGCGGCGCTGAAAAGCGGGTACACCGCCGTCACGCTTTGCCGCCCCTTCGATATGGCGGTGCGGGTCGCGTATCTTACCGCAAAGCGAGGACAGAACGTGCTTTTGTCGCCCGCTTCGGCAAGCTTCGATAGCTTCCGAAGCTACGAGGAGCGTGGAGAGCGGTTCGCGGAAATGTTGAGTATCCTTGCTTCCGAGCGGGTGAAAGGCGAAATCGTGACGGACGGAGGGGGCGTGGGTGAAACGAGCGAAATCGAATAAGGATTCGGAAAAAGGCAAGAGCAGGGGTGACCTGCTCTTTCTTGCAGGGGTCGTTGTGCTTGCGGCGTACGGACTTGTGTGCGTATACTCCGCAAGCTGTTACAACGCGCAGGTGCAGTACGGCGACGCATTTTATTTTTTGAAAAAGCAGGCGATCGGATTCGTGCTCGGGCTTGCCGCGATGATCGGAATTTCCTTTCTTCCCTACGAACGCATGAAAAAAGTCGGTCTGCCCGCCCTCGTCGTATCGCTTATCTTGCTTGCGATCGTCTTTATTCCGGGGGTGGGCAAGAGCAACTACGGCGCGACCCGTTGGATCGGATTAGGGCCGATCACGATTCAGCCCTCCGAGCTCGCCAAATATGCGCTCGTTCTGTTTACCGCAGGATATTTTGCAAAAGATCCCGCCCGTATGCGGTCGCTAAAAGGGGTGCTCCCCGTGCTCGGGGCGGGGCTTTCCATTTGCATTCTCATCATGTTAGAGCCGAATATGTCGGTCACGATGTGCGTGGGCGCGGTGATGCTCGGCATGATTTTTTTGAGCGGGGCGTCGCCTGCTACCATTGCGGCGATCTGCGTTCCCGTGCTGTTTGCTATTCCCGTGCTCATTGCGGCGGAGCCTTATCGCTTACAACGTTTGTCCGCCTTCGTCGATCCGTGGGCTTCTCCCAAGGAGGAGGGGTATCAGCTCATTCAGTCCCTCTACGCGCTCGGAAACGGAAAATTTTTTGGCACGGGGCTCTTCCGTTCCCGCCAAAAATACCGTTTTCTTCCCTTTTCCGAAAGCGATTTCATTCTCTCCGTCATCGCGGAGGAAACGGGCTTTCTCGGCGTTCTGGCGCTGTTTGCGCTCATTGCGTTCGTCGTTTGGCGGGGCTTTAAAATTGCAAGAGAATGCGGAAATTTTTACGGCTATATGCTCGTTTCCGGTATCATGCTCGCGTTTGCGGTGCAGTCCGCGCTCAACGCGCTCGTCGTGAGCGGATGTATTCCGCCCACGGGTCTGCCGCTTCCGCTCATTTCCGCGGGAAACACCTCGCTCATTGTCACTATGGCGGGCATGGGAATCGTTTACGGGGTGTCAAGACACAACGACGCGCAAAAAAACATAAGATGTAGTACATAGTGCGACGCGCCCCGAGTCGGGCGTTTTACGTGCTTTGCGAAATACGTAAGGAGAGAACTATGGATAAGTTCATAATAGAGGGCGGAAGGAAATTATACGGTAGCGTTAAAACACAGTCTGCAAAAAATTCCGTTCTGCCGTTGTTTGCCGCGTCGATTTTAACGGATAAGCGCGTCGTGATCCGCGAAGCGCCGGCAATTTCCGACGTTGCGTGCATGGCGCAAATCTTGCGGGAGTTGGGCGCGGAGGTACATTTTCGCGGTGACGACGTGGTTATCGAGAGCGCGAACGCGTGTTGCCACGAAATATCGTCCGCATTGACGAAGGAATTGCGTTCCTCGGTGTTCATGCTCGGGTCGCTGTTAACGCGTTTCCGCCGCGCCGTCATCGCATATCCCGGTGGGTGCGACATCGGGCTAAGGCCCATTGATTTGCATTTAAACGCCTTGAAACGGCTTGGGGTGAATATCCGTGAACGGGACGGGTTCATTCACTGTTCCTGCGATAAGCTTCGGGGTGCGGACATTTTGCTCGATTTTCCCAGCGTGGGGGCGACGGAAAACATATTACTCGCCGCCGTCATGGCGGAGGGTACGACGACGCTTTCGGGGGCGGCAAAAGAACCGGAAATCGCCGACCTTCAAAATTTCTTAAACGCCATGGGCGCAAAAATCAAGGGCGCCGGAACCGATCTTATCGAAATAGAGGGTGTGAAGGAGCTTGGCGGGGTCACGTTTAAGCCCATGAAGGACAGGATCGAAGCGGGAACGTTTCTGCTTGCTTGCGCCGCTTGCGGGGGCGAAATCGAGGTCGAGGGGGTAAAAAGCGAGAATATCGGCTTGCTTTTACATAAATTACGCGAAAACGGTTGCAAAATACATAGTAAAAATGATAAAATAAGATTAGAAAGTAGCGGCAGGTTACATTGTAACCGCCGTATCGAAACCATGCCCTTTCCGGGGTTTCCCACCGATTTGCAGGCGCAGGCAACCGCGCTCAACTGTATTTGCGAAGGGTGCTCGCTCGTTGTGGAAAACCTCTTCGAAACGCGTTTCAAGTACGTGCCCGAATTGCAAAAAATGGGTGCGGACATCGAGGTGAAGGGGCGCAACGCGTTCGTTCGGGGCGTGAAAGAGCTTAGAGGAGCGACCATCACCGCGGGCGATTTGCGCGGAGGCGCCGCGCTCGTTATTGCCGCGCTCGGCGCGGAGGGGGTTTCGGAGGTCGTGGACCTGTCGCATATCGACAGGGGATATTCCGATTTACAGGGAAAATTCAAAGCGCTCGGCGCTCAGATAAAACGAGTCCGCATTTGATTTACGGAGGATACCGATGAAGAAAAGAGTGATTCTTACGACGATCGTTTCGTTCGTCCTGCTTGCCGCCGTGGTATTAGCGGGATTGAACGCGATATTTACCGTTTCGGGCGTGCGATCGTCCCTCAGCGCATATTCCGAAGAGGGAGAACGCGAGGCGTACGAGTTGCAGGAACAGCTCGACGGTTTCGTGGGGAAAAGTCTTACTTTTCTTGATTTGAACGAGATCCAAGAAACGGTAAAAAAATATCCTTGCTTCCGCGTAGACGAGATCAAGAAGCGTTATCCTGACAAGGTGGAGCTTTCCGTGCGTGAGCGCAGGGAGGTATTCGCTTATCAGACGCATGAGGGGAAATACGCCGTTCTCGACGAAGAAGTGAGCTATATCTACGAGAAAGATACGGTCAAGAACCGCGTTTCCGGCGATAACGTGAAGTTGCTCGGTTTCCGTTTTACTTTTGAAGAAGAAATCACGGGCGATTACTATCCCGAGCTCGTAGAGGTGTATCGGGAGCTTCAAGCCGTGCTCGGCGAGGTTCGCTCCAATCTTGTTTCAGTCGATCTCGTATATCCCACCGACGCGACCCAGACCCGCTTGCATTATTTCCGTTTGACGATGCGCGAGGGCGTCCGTTTGATTTTGGAAGACCCGCTCAACAATGCGGGCGAGAAGGCGAAACTTGCCGCGGAGCTTTATGCGGGCGTCGGCGATCACGATGAGAACCTGTTTTTAGGCGATGCGGAAAAGGTGGGCGGAGAGCTCAGGATCTATATCATAAACGGGAAAGTCACCTCCGATTACCGCACCACCGATTGATCGTTTTTAAGAATAAGTTATCGATAAAAAGCGTTTCCTTTGCGGTTGCGCTTTTTTTGGTATGATAAAAAATTGACATGATTTTCTTGACATTCCCGCGCGTCCTTGTTATAATAAGGAAGCAGTTGAAACGGAAATAGTGAAAAGGTGAGATATGGGGCGCAAAAGCGTAGCGATATTAGACGTCAGAACTTCGGAAATAGCGGTCGTTCTCGGGGAACGCGGCGTGAACAACACGTTCGTGTTTAAGGCGAGCAAAACGGAACCGTATGAAGGTTACGACGAAGACGGCGTTTTTTTTGACGAAGCGGAATTGAGAAAGGCGGTCGTAGACGCCGTTTCCTCCGCAGAGCAAATTTGCGGGGAGCGCATCCGCGAGATATTCGTCGGCGTTCCGGGAGCGTTTTGCACCGTTCGAAAAACGGAGCGAACGGTCGGCTTCCCCAAAAAGCGCAGAATCGGACAAGCGGAAATCGATATGCTGTTCAACAGCGGCGACGAGCCTCTCGAAGGGTATCGCCGTATCCGCGCCGCAAGCATGATCTATACGACGGGAGATAACCGCCGTGCGGTAGATCCGACGGGAATCGCCTCTACGGTAATCAGCGGAGAACTTTCCTATTTCTATTGTAAGGACGAATTTATCGCGCTCTTTGAGGATATTTTCTCCAAAATGAAAATTGCGGCGCATTTTTTGCCCGCGCAATATGCGATGGCGACCTATCTCATTCCGTCGGAAACGCGTGACGAGGGTGCGCTATTCCTCGACGTCGGCTTCCTTTCTTCGTCCGTACTCGTACTGCTTGGTAACGGCGTATGCGCGCAGGGAACTTTTTGGGTCGGCGAAGGGCATTTGGCGCAATATATCATGGACGAGCTGTCCGTGCCCTACGACGTCGCGCTCATGCTCCTTACCAAAGCCAACCTCTATGCAAGAGGGGATCTCGGCAATCGGGAGTTTGTAATCGAAGGCGACGCTTACGACGTAGACATGGATCTTTTGGCGGAAAAGGTGAAAGACGGATTGGACGAACTTTTTTGCGAGAAGATCGGCGCGTTTTTACAGGAAAACGCGGGACGCGAGCTCGATTATAAACCGCTTTATGTGAGCGGGGAAGGGCTCTGCGGAATCCGCGGTGCGCTTGAACATATCAGTAAACGGATCGAACGCGTGTGCGAACAGCTCGCGCCGGACCTACCGTATTACAATAAACCTTCTATGAGCTCGCGGATCGCACTCCTCGACATGGCGTGCGGCGACAGCCAAAAAAAAGGTATGCTTTACAAGCTTATTAACAAATTCGGAGGATAAGAAAATGTATCAGGACAATGATCCCGTTTACGGGGATAATCAAGAAATCCGCTCGAACGAGGTGACGGGAAAGGCGAAAATTCGCGTGATCGGCGTAGGCGGTGCAGGCAACAATGCGGTCAACAACATGATCGAGGCGGGCATCGTCAGCGCGGGCTACATTGCGGCGAACACGGACGCACAGGCGCTTGCGCGCAATAAAGCGCCCGTTAAGATTCAACTCGGCGCACAGTGTACAAAAGGGCTCGGCGCGGGCGCAGACCCCGAAATCGGCAGGCTTGCCGCGGAGGAGAGCAGGGAAGACATTGCCGCCGCGATCGAAGACACTGATCTGTTGTTTATCGCCGCAGGTATGGGCGGAGGCACGGGTACGGGCGCGGCTTCCGTTATCGCGAAAATCGCAAAGGATAAGAAGATTTTGACCGTTGCGGTCGTCACCAAGCCGTTTGCCTTCGAAGGGAGGCGCAAAATGGATAACGCCATGAAGGGGATCGACAATTTGAGGAAATACGTCGATACTCTCGTAATTATACCCAACGAAAAGATCATGGAGGTCGTGCAGAAGACGACTTCGATCGCCGACGCGTTCCGCGTTGCGGACGAGGTTTTGAAGCAGGGGATCCGCGGAATTTCCGATTTGATCGTGACCCCCGGACTTATCAACCTCGATTTTGCCGACGTGCGTACCATTCTCAAAGATAAGGGCATGGCTCACATGGGCGTCGGTGTTGCGAAAGGGGAAAACCGCATCATCGAAGCGGTTCGTCTTGCCGTCAATTCACCCTTGCTCACGACCACGATAGAGGGCGCGACGGGCGTGATCATCAACGTAGTCGGCGGTCCCGATTTGACGCTCGACGAAGTGAGCAGTGCCGCCCGCCTCGTTCACGGCGTGGTGGATTATTCCGCTAATATTATTTTCGGCGCGTGCGTGGACGACCAGATTCAGGACGAAGTGGAGATTACCGTGATAGCGACGGGGTTTCCCTCCGAGGAGGAAATAGACGCGAAGGCGGACTATCGCGCAAGCGCGGCTTCTAAGCCTTACGGCGCGGTGCGCAGTCCTTATGGCGGCGCTTCGCACGAGAGTTATGAGGTTCCCGCTCCCGCACCTGCACCAGCGCCTGCTCCTGCGCCCGCAGTCGAGCCGACGCCGCAAGAGATCTTAAATCGCGACGTTTCCGAAGAAGAAAAATCCGTGCGTGGGATTCCTGCGTTTTTGCGCAGAACACGTGGCGATAGGAGATAATGAACAGTGCGAACTGCGCGCGTAGGCGCGCAGTTTTCGCGTTAAAGTGATTTTGGTATATTTTGAGGGGGCATATGAAAAAACAAGACAGATTGAGTTTAAAGGAAGCGCAATCGGCTCTTCTTCCTATTCTGGAAGAGTTCGACAGAGTATGCCGTCTGCATAATTTGCGCTATTCCTTGATTTACGGAACGATGCTCGGCGCGATCCGCCATAAGGGATTTATACCGTGGGATGACGACATCGACGTATGCATGCCTCGCCCCGACTACGAGAAACTGGTGGAACTTTCCAAGCAAGAACAGCTTTTCGGCGAGCATTTTTCGCTCACGGCGGATAGAGGGAAAAAGGGCGTATATCCCTTTTTAAAGCTCATGGACGACCGATATATCGTGCGTTGTACCAACCATATCGAAACGCCGTACCTTTACGTGGATATTTTTCCCGTTGACGGACTTCCCGACGATCGGAAAGAAATCGAGAAGCTGTACCGTAAAGAACTTACCGCTTCCGCGGGCGTCGTCCTCAGCAAGTGGTTTACCTCAGAAAAGAAGTGGGGGTTTCTGCTTTGGATTTTCGGCTTTTGGTTTTATTTGCTTTGTATGTGTTTCGGCGGGACTGCGAGAAGCGTGCGCAGAGTGAATAAGCTCGCCACAAAGTATCCGTACGAAGGGGCGGATAATGTCGGGCTTCACTCTTGGTGCTTGGAACACTGCGAAATGCCTCGCGAAGCGTTCGACCGCTACACGGAAGTGGAATTCGAGGGGAAGAAATTCCTTTGCATCGAAGACTACGATTTGTGTTTAAAGAACACTTACGGTAACTATATGCAGCTTCCGCCCGAGAGCAAGCGCGTTTCCCAGCACTGTATGCGGGTTTACCGCAACAAAAAATTGCAAAGCAAATGATTGTTGCAGGGATTTTCTATTGAATAAACCCATAGCCCGCTATCTTCGTAAAAAAAGGTAGCGGGCTTTTGTAAAGCTTCAAAAAAAACAAGGAAAGAACGAAACTTCTTTCCTTGTTTTCTATTCCTATAAAATGCGCCTTCCGGCACGTCCCTTAATACATTCCGTCCATACCGCCTGCGGGAGCAGCGGGCGCGGGAGGGGTGGGGATATCGGTCACGATCGATTCGGTCGTGAGCAGGGTGGACGCAACGGAAGCCGCGTTCTGCAAGACCGAACGCGTCACTTTGGTGGGGTCGATGATACCGCTCTCCACCATGTCCGCATACACGTTTTTAAGCGCGTCGAAGCCGTAGTTGGGGGTGTTCTGGGTGAGGATCTTGTCTACGACCACGGAGCCGTCTACGCCTGCGTTCTTAGCAATTTGGCGCACGGGCTCTTCGCAAGCTTTCAAAATGATCTGCGCGCCCGTCTTTTCGTCGCCGCTGAGTTTCTCAACGAGCTTTTTAAGCACGGGGACGCAGGAGAGAAGGGCGCTGCCGCCGCCGGGCACGTAGCCTTCCTCCACGGCTGCGCGGGTTGCTGCGAGCGCGTCGTCGATACGGAGCTTCTTCTCTTTCATCTCGACTTCCGTCGCCGCGCCTACGTTGATGACCGCAACGCCGCCCGCGAGCTTTGCAAGACGTTCTTGCAGTTTTTCCTTGTCGTAATCGGAGGTCGTGACCTCGATTTGCGCCTTAATGGACGCAACGCGCGCCTTAATGGCTTTCTTGTCGCCCGCCCCGTCGATAATGGTAGTGTTGTCCTTGTCGACTTTGACCTGATTTGCTCTGCCGAGCATATCGGGAGTCACGTCTTTGAATTCATAGCCGAGATCGGACGAAATGACCGTACCGCCCGTAAGCGCCGCAATATCTTCAAGCATCGCTTTTCTTCTGTCGCCGAAGCCGGGGGCTTTCACCGCCACGCAGTTGAACACGCCTTTGAGCTTATTGACGATGAGCGCCGCGAGTGCATCGCCTTCGACGTCCTCCGCAATGATGAGGAGGCGGGCGCCCTGTTGGGCAAGGGGCTCGATAACGGGCAAAATCTCTTGCAGATTGGAAATTTTCTTGTCGGTGATGAGGATATAAGGGGAATCGAGCACGGCTTCCATTTTATCGGTATTCGTTACCATATAAGCGGAGGCATAGCCTCTGTCGAATTGCATTCCTTCGACGGTGGTGAGTTCCGTCGTCATGGATTTTCCTTCCTCTACGGTGATAACGCCGTCTTTGCCGACGATTTCCATGGCGTTCGCGATGAGCGTTCCGACCGTTTCGTCGCCTGCGGAGATGGACGCGACTTGCGAAATCGCTTTCTTGCCGTCTACCGTCTTGGAAATGGATTGAATTTGCTTTACGGCAACGTCAACGGCCTTGTCGATACCTTTTCTCAAAATGATGGGGTTTGCTCCTGCGGCGAGATTTTTAAGTCCTTCGCGAATGATCGCCTGCGCCAAAAGAACCGCGGTGGTGGTGCCGTCGCCCGCAACGTCGTTGGTTTTGGTGGAAACTTCTTTTACGAGCTGTGCGCCCATATTTTCGAAAGGATCGGGAAGCTCGATTTCCTTTGCGATGGTCACGCCGTCGTTGGTGATGAGGGGAGCGCCGAACTTTTTATCCAAAACGACGTTTCTGCCCTTAGGTCCCAGTGTGATTTTAACTGTGTCGGCAAGTACGTTTACGCCCGTTTCAAGGGCTTTTCTTGCTTCGTCCGCGTATTTGATTTGTTTCGCCATAATGCTATCTCCTTCTAAAAATTTATGTTATTCTACGATTGCGAGAATGTCGCTCTGCTTGATGATGGTAAATTCTTTGCCGTCCACCTTGAAATCGGTGCCCGCATACTTGGAACAAAGAACTTTGTCGCCTTTCTTGACCTGCATGGTAATTTCTTTGCCGTCTACAACTCCGCCGGGGCCTACGGCCACAACAACGCAAGTTTGCGGTTTTTCCTGTGCGGAAGAGGGGAGATAGAAACCGCTCTTCGTCTTTTCTTCGACCGTGACTGCTTCCACAACCACTTTATCGAATAAGGGTTTAATATTCATAAATTTGCCTCCTGATTTTTTGCGCGTAAGCGTTAAATTATTTTCCTATTTATTATAAACACTAAAAAATGCCGTCAAACACATCGTGAAAAAAATTCGGGAATTATTTCTCGGACTTTTCTTCCGATTGACATGACGCTCGGACTTATGGTATAATGACGAAAAAGGCAGGTTGATTTATGGATAAGTGGGACGAGCGTTTTATGGAGCTTACGGAAACGGTAGGCGGATGGGCGAGCTGCGTTCGGCGCAAGGTCGGGGCGATTATCGTACGTGAAAAGCGGGTCATGACGACGGGCTATAACGGCGCGCCTGCGGGCGTGCCCACCTGCATCGAGCGCGGGGAATGCATGCGCGAGAAAATGGGCATCCCAAGCGGAACTCGAGCGGAACTTTGCTACGCCGCGCACGCCGAGCAGAACGCAATCATACAGGCGGCGCGCTACGGGGTAAATATCAGCGGGTCGACGCTCTACTGCACCCATCAGCCCTGCGTCATCTGCGCGAAAATGATCATCAATGCGGGTATTGCGCGCGTGGTGTATAAAGAGGGCTATCCCGACGAATTCTCCATGCGTCTTTTCGGGGAAGCCGGTACAAAAGTAGAAAAATATGAGGAGTTATAAAATATGAGTAAAAATCCGATCGTCACTTTTACGCTTGCGGACGGGAAAACCTTTAAAGCCGAGCTCTATCCCGAAATCGCGCCCAATACCGTAAATAACTTTTTGTATCTTGTAAAAAAAGGGTTTTATAACGGCGTCATCTTTCATCGCGTCATCAGCGGATTTATGATCCAAGGAGGAGATCCCGACGGAGTGGGAACGGGCGGACCGGGATACCACATCAAGGGCGAGTTTTCCGCGAACGGCTTTAAAAACACGTTGAAGCACACGCGCGGAGTTCTCTCCATGGCGCGCGCGCAAAATCCCGATTCCGCGGGCTCGCAGTTCTTCGTTATGCATGCGGATGCAAGTTATCTCGACGGGCAGTATGCGGCTTTCGGAAAAGTGATAGAGGGTATGGATACGGTGGACTCCATTGCGAACACGGAAACGAATTTCAGAGATAAGCCCTTAAAGGAACAGAAGATGCAAACGGTTACGGCGGAAACCTTCGGGGTGGAATATCCCGACCCCGTGCGCGCGTAGGAGAATAGTATGTCTGACAAAGTATTGTACGAAAACCCCCTGAATACGCGCTATGCGAGCCGTGAAATGCAGGAAAACTTCGGTGACGAGAAGCGCTTTCGGCTGTGGCGTAAGTTATGGATCGCGCTTGCCGAGGCGGAAATGGAACTCGGGCTGTCGATCACAGAGGAGCAAATCGCGGAGCTTCGCGATCACGCGGAAGATATCGATTACGATAGAGCGGACGAGCATGAAAGGCGGGTGAGGCACGACGTTATGGCGCACGTGCTGACTTACGGCGAAGCCGCGCCGTCGGCAAAGGGGATTATTCACCTTGGGGCGACGAGTTGCTTTGTCGATTGTAATTCAGAATTGATCGTTCTTCGCGACGGATTGGAAATTCTGCTCCGTAAGCTCGTAAACGTCATCGAGAAACTTAAAACTTTCGCTTTGAAATATAAGGACGTGCCGACGCTCGGATTTACGCATTTACAGCCGGCGCAACTCACCACGGTGGGAAAGCGTGCAACGCTTTGGTTGCAGGATTTGATGCTCGACTACGAAAGTTTGCAAAACCTGCTGTCGCACTTCCGTTTACGCGGGGTCAAGGGCACTACGGGAACGCAGGCAAGCTTTTTGGAACTCTTCGAGGGGAATTCCGAAAAAGTGAAAGAATTGGAAAGGCGGGTCGTTAAAAAGCTCGGCTACGAGCGCGTTTACGGTGTAACGGGGCAAACTTATCCGAGGAAGTTCGACTACAACGTGCTTTGCGTGCTTTCGCAGATTGCGCAAAGTGCCTACAAATTTTCCAACGATATCCGTATTTTGCAAAATATGAAGGAGGTGGAGGAGCCGTTTGAACAGAGCCAAATCGGATCTTCTGCAATGGCTTATAAGCGCAACCCCATGCGTTCGGAGAGAATGGGCTCGCTTTGCCGCTATATGCTCTCGCTTCCGCTCAATTCCGCATTTACGGCTTCTACACAGTGGTTTGAGCGCACACTCGACGATTCCGCGAACCGCCGCATCGTCAACGCACAGGCGTTTCTCACGGTCGATGCGATTTTAAATATTTATATGAACGTTGCGGAAAACCTCGTTGTGTATGAAAAGGTGATCCAAAAGCATCTTGCGCAGGAGCTTCCTTTCATGGCGACGGAAAACATTATGATGGAATGCGTAAAAGCGGGAGGGGATCGTCAAGAATTGCATGAGCGCATCCGTGTGCTCTCCATGGAGGCGGGCAAGCATGTAAAACAAGAGGGCGGGGAAAACGATTTGCTTGAACTAATTAAGCAAGATTCTTTGTTCGCCGCAGTTCACGGTCGGCTCGACAGTATACTCGATGCAAAAAATTTCGTGGGAAGAGCTCCCGAGCAAACCGTAGAATTTATCCAAGCGGAAATTGTACCGATTCTTGAAAAGCACAAAACTTTACTCGGTGAAAGCGGGGAAGTGCGCGTTTGACGCGATTTAAATAAAAAGATTTCATTTTTTGCTATTATGCATGGTACTATGCCTGACATAAAACAAAAAATCCGTAGGTGAGCCTGCGGATTTTTTGTTTTATTCTAAGATGGTAGGCGTCGAGCGTGTCATGGTTTTTGACAGGCGTTGTCATAGTCTATATGACAAAATGTCATGTTTTTTTGAATACTATCTCATTAAATTGTTTTTATATGCGCGCGTAATACAATTTTATGATATTTCTTGATTTTTTTCATAAAATGGCGTGATATTCGTTGACGAAATGTCATAATTGTGATAGAATACTGTCATAATCTTTTATGATAATTTCCGCATTGCGGTTAACGAGGGTTTATGAAAAAGCGTAAAGTGCAGGACGGCGAGCTCCACGAAATTGAAAACAAGCGGCGCTCGCGTGTCGTGAGAGATAAAAAGAAAGGCGAGAGACGCCTGAAACCTTGGACGAAGAAGCGCAAGCTGCGCGCGCTTCTTCCCGTTTGCTTGATTGCGATTTTCGGGGTGAGCATTTTTGCGCTCGGTTCTTTCGGTAACGTCGATCCCAACCTAGTGGACGACGGTTTTGTTACGGTTGCTTATCCGCTTCCCGACGATGCTTCGACGCCGCTCGATCATACTGCGCTCGAAAATATCGGTTACATGAACACACGTTTTAAAGGGCAAAAGAATTGGTATTCCGAAATGCACGGTACCACGAATGCCGCAGGCGTCAATCAGTCAGTCAACACTTTCAAACAATATGCGAACAGCGCATTGATCATGGCGGATATCACTTCAAGCTCCCTTGTTAACGCTGCGAGACAGTTTTGCTATTACGGCGACGAGGTGATGTGGCGGAACGGTACTTCCTATACGGGGAGCTCGTTTGATGAAATGAATGCTATCGTTTGGAAAACGGGCGAGCCTTACGCGCACATGAACGTCAGTGATTTCAAAGCCCGCAACGGACTTCCCGGAACGGAGCTTTTCGTTTACGTTATTAACGAGACTACGCTTGTCAGTGCGACCGAGGTCGTTGATAACGGGAACGGAACTTATACGCAGTCCTACGTGCTCGATCCTGCAACGGATAAAGCGCCTGCGCACTATGTAAACCAAATGAAATTTACGGGAGGGCTTATGGGTCTGCCCGAATTTGAATATATTAACCTTACTTGCACGTTTGACGACAGTTGGCAGATTCTTTCCTTTGACGTGGACGAGGGGTACAAAGCGGAAATGGTGATAACGGTCAACTGTACCTCGATTTTCCATACCGATTTTTCGTACAATACTCCCAAAGCGGAATCGCCCGCTTTTGAAGATTATTTCAAACAATATTTAGGGAAAGGAATTACAGGCGGCGACCTCCCGGCAACAGTAGATGCGATGGGGTGTTTGACCTCCGCGTTTCTCTCCAAGCCCGTGAGTTTGGGTCTTTCCTGCGTTCTAAACGGGAACGAAGTGAACGGACAAATTTATCTCGACGCAAGTAAGCTCGATATCGCCGCCATCATGCGGGGCGGGAATATCAATCTCGATGCGGCGCTTGCAGGCATCGAGCTTCGCGCGCGCATCGGAGAAATTTCTTTCTATTTGGATAAGGGGACGGCTTATATTTCCGCAGGCTCGCTCAAAGCGCGCCTCAGCGTGGAAGAACTGATAAAACTGATCGAACGCTATACCGCGCCTTCCGATGAAGCGAATGCGGGTACGGCGAACGGGAAAGATGCCCCGATTTTTGCGATCGACGACCCTGAAACCGAGGAGCCGGACGACGGTTTTTCGTTTGTGGCGGGCGAAAGCGCGGTCATGAAGGCGAAGCTCGATTTGAGCTCGCTCGGGATCGATTTAACGATTCCGCTCAACTTCTATTTTTCGCTCGCCGAGGACAATCGAGCAACGCTATCGAGCGCAGACCTGTCGCTCGTATACGGCGAATTTGACGTTTCCGTAAAGCTTGATAACGGCGAAACGGAAGTCCCGTGTCTGTCCGATGCGGAAAAATCGGAATTTTTCGACCTGATTCCCTATGCGAACGGGCTTGCCGAGCTCTTCACGCAGGAAAACCTGAATGTGGAAATCGATTACCGCGCGGAAGAGTTCTCTCTGAGCGGAAGCGTCGATTTTTCAATCAAAGGTGGTTTCCGTGCGAGCGGGGAATTGCTACTTGCGTTCGGCGAGGCGCGGCTTCCCGTTAAGTTTGGGTTCGAAGATTCCGTTCTTTACATAAACATTGCTGGCATGAAAATGCGCGCGGGCGTTGATGAAATTATGGCGTTGGCGGGCAAACTTTCGCCTGACGGCGGCGTGTCGGCGGAAGGCGATATCGGGCTTTCCAAACTGATCGATCTTGTTTTGAAGAACGATTTGCTCGCGCTTTTGGACGTTCAGGAAAGCGACGGCGCGCTGAAAATAGCCGTTAAGGGCACGGAGCTTTTAAAAATATTCGGCATCGATTTTGCGCTCGGAAACGTGGAGTTGCGCGTGACGGACGGTGTGCTTTCGGCAAGCATGCTGGGCGCAAGCGTGAAAGTGACGAAGGGCGAAGCCGTTACGGTCGATAAAGAAGGTTATATCGCGATCCTTCCGTATGCGGAAGAACTTATCGATTTGTTTACGGGTGAAGCGATCGATTTTAGCGTTGGTTATGATCAAAACGGTTTAAAAGTCGCGGGCGACTTGACCCTTAATTTGAAAAACTTCTCGATTGTCGGAACGGTCACGCTCGGTTATCGGGAAATTGAAAAATCAGTCGATATTTATTTTGCAGATAACACCGTTTATCTTGCGATCGACGGGCTGAAAGTCAAGGCAAGCGTTCAGACGATCCTCGATTTGGTGGCTGAAATCACGGGCGAAAGCGTATCGTTCGAAATGCCGGAAATCGATATCGAGAGTTTGCTCGGAAAAGTTCTTTCTTTGGATTTTGCAAATCTCCTTCAAATGCGCGAAGAGAACGGAAAGCTTTGTTTAAAGGTAGACGGCACAAAGCTTTTAAACGGGCTCGGGCTTGACTTCGAGCTTGGCGAAATAAACGCGGAAGTCGGAGGCGGTACGGTTCACGCGTCGGTACTCGGTGCGACCGTCGCGGTTTCGGCGGGAACGGCAAAGGTCGTTACGGGCTTGGAGGAATATGCCGACGTTGCGCCGTTTATCCCTTACGTGGGCCAACTGAAAGACCTGCTTATGTCGCCCGTATTAAAAGCGGAAATTGATTTTGCAAACGAAATATTCTCGGTAAACGGCGAGATTTCGATTGCGATTCAAGGCGGCATCAAAGCAAGCGGGGAAATTGCAATTACCTACGGCGAGGTGAAGATTGCGGCAAAACTCGGGTTTGAGGACGGCGACGTATATCTCGAAGTAGCGGGCATGAAGTTGAAGGTTTCGGCAGACGAAATTTCTGCATTGTTGAAAGACGTTTTGCCTGAAATCGGTTCGTTCGACTTGCAAGAGCTGATCGATGCCTTGCTTTCCGAAGAAACCTTGCGGAATTTTGTAATTAGCGAAGGCGACGGTATATTGAGCATTGCCGTAAAGGGCACGGAGTTGTTGCAAATTTTCGGTATCGATTTTGCGCTTGGGGACGTTGACTTGAAAGTTTCCGACGGCGCGCTTTCTGCAAGCGTTTTGGGTGCGAACGTAAAGGTGACGAAGGGCGAGAGCGTAACGGTAGATAAAGAAGGATATATCGAAATTCTTCCCTATATAGAGGATATCATCGACCTGCTCACGGGCGAAGCGCTTGCGCTGAATATTAACTATGAGCAAAACGGCTTGAAAGTAGCGGGGAATTTTACCGTGAAAACGGGCGATTACCATATTTACGGAACGGTTAAATTTGCCTATAACGGCATGGAGAAGCTTGCAAATTTGCACTTCGACGGGACGCATTTCTATCTTACCGTAGACGGCTTGAAGGCGCGTCTGGATTTGAGCGACGTAAAAGAGTTGATTCAAGAGTTTATGGGAAGCAACGTTCCCGATATCGGGGCGGTTGTCGCCAAACTGTTGACGGCGGATCTTTCCAAACTGATTGCGCTTGGAAAGACGGAAAATAAATTAGAGATTCTCGTACGCGGCAACGAGCTGTTGCGGGAACTCGGTATCGATTTTGCGCTCGGCGATTTGAACCTCACTGTCGAAAACGGCAAACTGTATTTAAGCGTACTGGGCATTTCGCTTGCCGCGGAACAAGGCGTTGCTTTCTCCTCCGAAGAGGTTTGGAACGTGCTCGGCAATGAGGCGGATTTTGCGGACGTGGGCGAGCTCATCAAGAGCATTCCTCAAATTCTTAACGATCAGGCTATTTCCTTGAACGGCAGTGTTGCGCTAAACGTGAATGGCACGCAAATCACCGTGGGTATCGAGCAGGGCGTGCTTTCTTGGAAAGGCGGGCTGAATGTGTACCTCGATCTTCGCTTAAACTTGAACGGCATTGTACAGCGCGTCGAGCTTGCGATCGACACGACAGAGATAAGACTTGCGTACGGGCAAATCGGCGTCGAGCTTGCTTTTTCGGAGCTTAGCGATCTTGAAACGGCGCTCATGGAGCTGTACCGTCAAATGCGAGAAACGGCGGATAAGATCTTAGTTTCCGAAAATCCCATGCCCGAAGAGGTAGACGGACTGTTAGATTTGCTGGAAACGGTTATCGCTGTTCCGCTTCCCGATTTCAGAAATCTTAAAATCGAAACGTTCCTGAAAGAGTTGGTTCTCGGCGCGCCGAAGAGCAAAGACGGTATTTGCACGGTTGCGTGGGGGGGCATTACGCTGGAATTGCTCAACACGAACGACAAACGGTTTGCAGGGGTAGCTATTCGGTTTGAAAATGAAAGTGTTTCGGTCGGCGGAACGCTGAACGCGAATAGTTATAAGGGAGAGCTTCCCGTTCTGCCCGAGCTCGACTATTTGGATAAAGCTGCGTTTGAAAATCTCATCGACTTTTTAGGCGCGGCGGTCGCGACTCTTGCGGAAACCAACTTGCAGGTGTCGGTGACGGGGGAAGTTCTTTCCGCGGATACCCAAAAATATCCCGACGGCAAGAAATATGATATCAAGGGCGAAATCAATTACTATGCGGGCGTTGCTACGCCGATCCGCTTGGATTTAGACGGCAAAAAACTTTGGGTGAACAGCGACGTTTATTTGTATGCAAGCTTTGCGCTGGTTGCCAAAGCCGAAGGGGATCAGGGGCTTGATTTACAGTTCTTCCTGCTCGACAGCGACGGGGACGGCGTTTTGGACGTGTATGCCTCCGTATCTCTGCTCGGAAGGGATTCCGCCGCCTATACTCCGCTCAATCTCTATGCCCGTGCAGACGAGCTTATGCCCGTGCTTGCTTCCGCGCTTGCGGTTTTGGGGATCGATAACGCAATCATTACCGATTACGTGCTTGCGCCTTGGCTTGACGTGACCACCACGGCGCAACTGAAAGCCTTGGGCGACGGGCTGAAACCCATGATTTTGGGTTTCTTCGGCGGAGCCGCCGAGGAAACGGCAAGCAGGCAAGCCGAAGAAGAATTCCGCAGCTTCATTTCTTCCGTCAAAATCGGGGAGGATTCCATTACGGTCAATCTTCCTTCCGACGTGCTGTTCGGCGTACAGGGCGACGATCTTAGCGTAACGATCGGTAAAGTGAACGGGGAAAACGGCGCGCGTTTGAGCTTCGTGTCGGTTGCGAATATTTACAGCAATAACGGCGCTGAAAATACTTCGCTCCGCGTCGGGATTGAAACGAAATCCGACGTGGAAAGACCTCAACCCGCTTTCGACAATCTCGTGAAGATAGAGGGTGTGTCATCTCTTTTGAAAACGCTTGCAAAGAGCACGACGCACGAGGGCGAGGTTATTTCGGGCGAAGAGGAGAAGCACAGCTACGCGATCAATAAAAATTTCTATATCGAGGGCGATATCGCGATCGATTTGAATTTGGTCGGGCTCATTAAGCTCAACGTCAATATTCGGTTGGTGGCGATCTCGATCACAATCGACGAAAACGGCGACGTGGGCGTAAACGTGCGCTTTGAATACGACGGAATCGAAAAAGTCGGCGTTACCGTGATCAACGGCAATTCGGTAATTGATATAACGGGCAAAAACGGAATGGTTTATATCAAGCGGGTTCAGACGACGGACGCATCTCAAAAACCGCTTGCTCAGCCAATCACGTTATACCGCTCTATGCCTTTGAGTAATTTCGTTTCCGATATGCTCGCTCAAATGGGCTTTGTCTTTAACTTCGGTAAAACCGTGACGGATATCCTGAATTCGATCGACATGAGCGGTTCTTCGAACGGATCGGAAGATGCGGAGGACATCGGCACTTTGTTCCACCGCTATTTGAAGTCGCTGAATTATACGGCGGGCGAAACGGATAGCTGGACGGCCGTGCTGAACGGCTCGGCGCTTTTGGACGGCTTGCAGGACGTTTCCGTTACGCTCGGCGCAGATCGGGACGGACTGTTGCGCGATCTTTCCGTAAATACGGGTTTGTCGATGACGGG